>NZ_JBFUIW010000011.1:0-163803 GCF_056401675.1 Phenylobacterium sp. P4_E10
CTGCGGCCCCGGCCGCCGCTGCGGCTCCGGGTGCTGCGGCTCCCGCCGCGGCCGCTCCGGCCCCGACCTCCACGCCCGCCGCGCCCGCCGCGGCGCCGGCCGCGAAATGAGCCTAGGACACAGTAAGATGGCACAAGCCGCAGCTCACGATCATCACGACGAAGCCGACCACAAGCCGGGCTTCATCTCGCGTTGGTTCTTCTCGACCAACCACAAGGACATCGGCACGCTCTACATCCTGTTCGCCATCATGGCGGGCCTGGTGGGCGGCGCGCTGTCCGGCCTCATCCGCTGGGAACTGGCCGAGCCGGGCATCCAGATCTTCAAGGAAGGCTCGTCCATCCAACTGTTGGGCCTCGTGGAGCAGTCCAAGCACGGCTACAACGCCGTGGTCACCGCGCACGCCCTGATCATGATCTTCTTCATGGTCATGCCCGCCATGATCGGCGGTTTCGGGAACTGGTTCGTGCCGCTGATGATCGGCGCGCCGGACATGGCGTTCCCGCGCATGAACAACATCTCGTTCTGGCTGTTGGTGGCCGCGTGGGTGCTGCTGGTGACGTCGATGTTCGTCGACGGCGGCCCGGGTAAGGGCTTCGGCGGCGGCTGGACGGCCTATCCGCCCCTGTCGACCTCTGGTCACACGGGTCCGGCGATGGACTGCGCGATCCTCGCGCTCCACCTGGCCGGCGCCTCGTCGATCCTCGGCGCCATCAACTTCATCACCACCATCTTCAACATGCGCGCGCCGGGCATGACCCTGCACCGGATGCCGCTGTTTGTGTGGTCGGTGCTGGTCACCGTCTTCCTGCTGCTGCTCTCGCTGCCCGTCCTGGCCGGCGCGATCACCATGCTGCTGACCGACCGGAACTTTAAGACGCACTTCTTCGACGCGGCCGGTGGTGGCGACCCCATCATGTACCAGCACCTGTTCTGGTTCTTCGGTCACCCGGAAGTGTACATCCTGATCCTGCCGGGCTTCGGCATCGTCAGCCACATCGTGTCGACCTTCTCGCGCAAGCCGGTGTTCGGCTACCTCGCGATGGCCTACGCCATGGTCGCCATCGGCTTCATCGGCTTCATCGTGTGGGCTCACCACATGTACACGGTCGGGATGAGCATCAACCTGCGCGCCTACTTCGTGGCGGCCACCATGGTCATCGCGGTGCCCACCGGCGTGAAGATTTTCTCCTGGATCGCCACGATGTGGGGCGGCTCCATCGACTTCAAGACGCCCATGCTCTGGGCGATGGGCTTCATCTTCCTGTTCACCGTCGGCGGCGTGACCGGCGTCGTGCTGGCCAACGCGGGCATCGACTACAGCCTGCACGACACGTACTACGTCGTGGCGCACTTCCACTACGTGCTGTCGCTGGGCGCGGTGTTCGCCATCTTCGCGGGCTTCTACTACTGGTTCGAGAAGATGTTCGGCGTGAAGTACCGCGAGTGGCTCGGCCAAGTGCACTTCTGGGTGATGTTCGTCGGCGTGAACCTGGTGTTCTTCCCGCAGCACTTCCTGGGCCTGCAAGGCATGCCGCGTCGCTACGTCGACTATCCGGAAGCCTTCACCTACTGGAACCACGTTTCGTCGATCGGTTACCTGGTGACCCTGGCCGGCGTGGCTGTGTTCCTGGTGGTCCTGATCGACGCGATGGTGTTCCGCCGCAAGGCCGAGGCCAACCCGTGGGGCGAAGGCGCCACGACGCTGGAATGGACCCTGTCGTCGCCGCCGCCGTTCCACCAGTTCAACGAACTGCCGGTGGTCAAGCCGGACCTGCACTAGGTCCGGCTCGGTAGAAACTTCTGCGGGGCGCGGGCTGGGACATTCCAGCGCGCGCCCTTCGGTCGTTTTGAGAGTATTCTAATGACCATGTCGCCAGCCCTCTCCCGCTCCAGCGCGCCCCCGCGGTGGCAGGACTACGTCCAGCTGCTCAAGCCTCGGGTGATGTCGCTGGTGATCTTCACCGCAATCACCGGCCTGGTCTGCGCCAGCTCGCCGATCAACCCGGTGTTGGGGGCGGTGGCGATCCTCTGCATTGCGGTCGGAGCGGGCGCGTCCGCCTCGCTCAACATGTGGTACGACGCCGACATCGACGCGATCATGCGCCGCACCCGCGGCCGGCCGGTCCCGGCGGGCAAGGTGCAGGGCGCGGACGCCCTGGCGCTCGGCATCGTACTGTCGCTGTTCTCGGTGATGCTGCTGGGCATGACCACGAACTGGCTGGCCGCTGGCCTGCTGGCGTTCACGATCTTCTTCTATGCGATCGTCTACACGATGTGGCTGAAGCGCTCGACGCCGCAGAACATCGTCATTGGCGGCCTGGCCGGCGCGCTGCCGCCGGTGATCGGTTGGGCGGCGGCCACCGGCACGGCGCCGCTGAACGCCTGGCTGCTCTGCGCCATCATCTTCATGTGGACCCCGCCGCATTTCTGGGCGCTGTCGCTCTACACCAGCGAGGACTACCAGAAGGCCGGCGTGCCGATGATGCCGGTGACGGCGGGCGCCAAGTCCACCCGCAAGCAGATCCTGATCTACAGCCTGCTGTTCGTGCCGCTGTGCATCGTGCCGGCGTTCACCGGACTGGGCGGGTTGACCTATCTGGCGGTCGCGGGCCTCGGCGGCCTGGTGTTCCTGGTTCTGGCCTGGCGTGTGTTCAAGAGCCGAGCCGGCGAGACCGGCGGCCAGCGCAACGACGATGGCCTCTACGACGTCAAGGCCAGCTCCAAGGACGCGCGCAACCTGTTCGCCTTCTCGATCCTCTACCTGACCCTGTTGTTCGCGACGCTGCTGGCCGAGCACCTGCTCGACCTGCCCGCCGTTGGAGTTTTCTCGTGAACGAGCCCACGCCCGATCCTACCGCCGAAGCGCGCGCCCGCCGTGGCCGCAACATCGCTCTGGCGCTCGGCCTGGTGCTGTTCGTGGTCCTGGTCTTCGTGGTGACGGTCGTGCGCCTGGGAGGCAGCGTTGCCCATCGACCCCTCTAGCGGCGATCTCCGAGCCAAGCGCAATCGCAAGGTCGCGCTGATCTGCGCCGGCGGCTTCGTAGCCATGGTCGGCGCGGCGTTCGCCTCGGTGCCGCTCTACAAGGCGTTCTGTCAGGTCACCGGTTTCGACGGCACGGTTCGCCGCGCCGAGGCCGCGCCCGACAAGATGCTGGAGCGCAAGCTGCTCATCCGCTTCGACGCCAATGTCCGCGAGCTGCCCTGGACCTTCACCGCCGAGCAGACCTCGCAGGAAGTGCGAATCGGCCAGACCGGCCTCGCGTTCTTCAAGGTCACCAACAACGGCGACAAGCCGATCACCGGCCGCGCGATCTATAACGTCGTGCCGGAATCGGCGGGCGCCTACTTCCAGAAGCTCGAATGCTTCTGCTTCTCGGACCAGACGATTCCGGCCAAGACGACCATAGAATTCCCGGTCGTCTACTTCGTGGATCCCAAGTTCGCCGAGGATTTCGAAACCAAGGGCAAGGGCGAGGTGACCCTGTCCTACACCTTCTTCCCGTCGGTCGAGGCGCAGCGCGGCGAAAAGCGCGCAGACGCCACGCCGTCAAAGCACTCATCCGCCCTTGGCGTTCCGGCCAAGGCGGGGCTATAGCGTCACGCGAAATGTCATGCGCCGGTCCGAGAGAGGGACAGGCGTCTGTAAGATCTAAGAGGGGTTAGGACCGAAATGGCCCACGGCGAAGTTAAGCACGACTACCACCTGCTGCCGCCCAGCCCATGGCCGTTGGTCGGGTCCTTGTCCGCGACGGTGATGGCGCTTGGCGGCGTGGCCTGGATGAAGGGCCTGTTCGGCATTCCGCAGCACAATCCGTGGCTGTTCTTCGCGGGCCTCGCCGGCGTGCTCTACACGATGTTCGGCTGGTGGTCGGACGTGGTGAAGGAATCCAAGGCGGGCGACCACACGCCGGTCGTCTCGATCGGCCTGCGCTACGGCATGATCATGTTCATCGCTTCGGAAGTGATGTTCTTCGTCGCCTGGTTCTGGATCTTCTTCGAAATGGCCCTGTTCCACGGCCACCGCACCCTGTCCTCGATTGAGGAAGTGCGCACCGCCTGGGCCACTTGGCCGCCCGCCGGCATCGAAACCGTTCCGGCCTGGAACCTGCCCCTGGTGAACACCCTGACCCTGCTGCTCTCGGGCACCACGGTCACCTGGGCCCACCACGCGCTGCAGCAAGGCGACCGCAAGGGCACCAAGATCGCGCTGACCCTGACCATCATCCTGGGCGCGCTGTTCACGTCCATCCAGGCCTACGAGTACCACCACATCCTCGAGCACAAGTACTTCTTCGGCGCCGAGGGGCAGGCCAACTCCGGCCTGTACGGTTCCTCGTTCTTCATGGCGACCGGCTTCCACGGCTTCCACGTCCTGATCGGGACGATCTTCCTGGCCGTCTGCCTGATCCGCCTGCTGCGTGGCGGTTTCACCCCGCAGAAGCACTTCGGCTTCGAAGCCGCCGCTTGGTATTGGCACTTCGTCGACGTGGTCTGGCTCTTCCTGTTCGCCTTCATCTACGTGGTGTTCGGCGGGGCGGGCCACTAGGCCCGCCATGGACAGCCCCAATCCGCTCCTGGCCGGCCTGCGTGGCCGCTGCCCGAATTGCGGAGTGGGGCGTCTGTTCTCAGGCTTCCTGACGGTCGCTTCGGCCTGCGACCACTGCGGCTATGACCTAGCCAAGGCCGACTCTGGAGATGGTCCCGCGGTCTTCGTGATCCTGATCGCGGGCTTCCTCTGCGCCTTCGCCATGCTGTTCGTCGAGATGACGTTCAAGCCCCCGATCTGGGTGCATCTGGTCGTCTTCCTGCCCCTGACCCTAGCGGTTTGCATCGGCCTGCTGCGTCCGCTGAAGGGCCTGATGCTGGCGGCCCAGTTCGCCAACCACGCCTCGGAAGCCCGGCATGACTGACCCGTCGCGGCGCTTCCCGATCGGCCTCACCATCGCCGTCGGCATATCCCTCATCATCCTGCTCAGCCTGGGCGCCTGGCAGCTGCAGCGCCTGGCCTGGAAGGAAGGACTTCTGGCCCGCGTCGCGGCCCTGCAAGCGGCGCCCGCGACCTCGGGCGAGGCGGCTCTGGAGCGCATGGGCGCCGGCGCCGATCTTGACTTCACCCGTATTCACATCATTTGCCCCGGCTTGGCCGCCGCGCCCTCTCTGGAACTGTTCTCGGTCCGCGACGGTCAGGCGGGTTCGCGCCTGATCTCGGCCTGTCACGCGGCCGGCGGTCCCTATCGCAGCATCCTCGTCGACCGCGGCTTCGTCCGCGACGACGTCTCGGCCCGACCGGCCGTCAATGTCTCCGATCGCGCGCCAGTGGAGATCGTCGGCGTCCTGCGTGCGCCGGAGGCCGGCAACAGGTTCAGTCCGCCCAACGACGTCGCCGCCAATCGCTGGTACGTCCGTGACACCGCGGCGATGGCGCAGGCCCTGAAGGTCGAGAAGCCGGCTCCCATGTTCCTGATGGCCGAAACCTCCTCCAACCCGGAGTGGAAGGCGCTCGATCCGGCGCCGCTGCCGGCCGAAATCTCCAATCGCCACCTGGAATACGCCGTGACCTGGTTCGGCCTTGCCGCCGCCCTGGTCGGCGTCTATGCCGCCATGCTCTGGCGGAAGTGGAAATCTTGATGCGGTACGTCTCCACCCGGGGCCAAGCGCCCTCGGTCGGCTTTGTCGATGCGGTGCTCTCGGGCCTGGCGCCCGATGGCGGGCTGTATGTGCCCGAAGAGTGGCCGACCTTTACCCGCGACGAGATCGCCGCCTTCGCCGGCCGTCCCTACGCTGAGGTCGCCACGGCGGTGCTCGCCAAATTTGTCGGTGATGAGATCGATCGCGAGACCTTGGGCGAGATGTGCGCCGAGGCCTATGCGAGCTTCACCCACGCCGCTGTCGTTCCGGTCCGTCAGATCGGGCCAGGCGGCTTCATCGCCGAACTGTTTCACGGCCCGAGCCTGGCCTTCAAGGACGTGGCCATGCAGCTGCTGGCGCGGCTCTCGGACCATGTCCTCGCCGCCCAGAATCGTACGCAGACCATCCTCTGCGCCACCTCCGGCGACACTGGCGGCGCGGCGGTTGAGGCCTTCCGCGGCCGTGCGAACACGAAGATCGTGGTGATGTTCCCGGATGGCCGGATCTCCGAGGTCCAGCGCCGCTTCATGACCACGGCCGCCGAGGACAACGTCCGCTGCGTCGCGGTGGCCGGCGACTTCGACGATTGCCAGGCGATCCTGAAGACTTCGCTGGCCGACGCCGGTCTGAAGCAGTCGGTCGGCCTGTCGGCGGTCAACTCGATCAACTTCGCCCGCATCGTCGCCCAGAGCGTCTATTACTTCACCGCAGCGGTGGCGCTGGGTGCGCCGCATCGCGAGGTGGCGTTCGCCGTGCCGTCGGGCAACTTCGGCGACGGCTTCGCCGGCTATGTCGCCAAGCGCATGGGTCTGCCGATCGCGCGGATCATCATCGCCACCAACTCCAACGACATCCTCGCTCGCACCTTCGAGGACGGCCGTTATGTCCGCGGCGTCACCGCTCCCACCCAGTCTCCGGCCATGGACATTCAGTCGGCCTCGAACTTCGAGCGGCTATATTTTGAGTGCGTGCGCCGCGACGGCTTGGAGACCGCCCGCGCCTTCGCCGCCTTCGCGGAGACCGGCGGTGTCGATATCCCGCCGCAGGCCCTGGCCACCATGCGCGAGACCTTCACTGGCGTCGCGATCGGCGAGGGGGACACCACCCGGACCATCGTGGCGACCCTGCGCGAGACCGGCGAACTGATCGACCCGCACACCGCCGTCGGTGTCGCCGGGATGCAGCGGGCCCGAGCCGCGACCACCGCGCCGATCGTCGTGCTGTCGACGGCCCACCCGGCCAAGTTCCCGGAAACGGTCGAGGCGGCCACCGGAGAGACCCCGGTCATGCCGCGCACTGCCGCCCATCTGGCCGGCAAGCCCGAACGTTTCGACCGCCTGCCGGCTGACGCCGACGCCATCAAGGCCTATGTCAGGGCCTTTGCGGAAGGCTGAGGCTCTGCCCAACATCCACACTCTGAAGAATGGGGTTCGCGTCGTCTGCGATCCCATCGACGGGCTCGAAACCCTGGCCCTCTCGGTCGTCGCCGGCCGCGGCGCCCGCTCCGAGGACCCGCATCGTTCCGGCTGGTCGCATCTGCTCGAGCACATGGTGTTCAAGGGGGCGGGCGAACGCTCGGCCAAGGATATCGTTGAGACGATCGAGGCCGAGGGCGGCCAGATCAACGCCGCCACCGGCTATGAGCGCACCAGCTTCCAGGTCCGCGCCCTGAAGGGCGGCCTGGACCTCGGTTCGGCGGTCCTCGCCGACCTGGTTCAGCGGCCGACCATGGATGGGGCGGATCTGGTGCGCGAGATCCAGGTCGTCGGCCAGGAGATCGCCGAGGCGGCGGACACTCCGGACGACCACGTCTTCGAAATGGCGCAAGAGGCGGCTTTCGACGGTCAGCCGCTGGGACGCCCGATCCTCGGCACCGACGAGTCGATTGCCCGAGCCGACAGCGCCAGCCTTTCGGAATGGCGCGCCGCGCTTTACGCTCCCGACGCCTTGGTGATCAGCGCCTCTGGCGCGGTCGATGAGGACGAACTGCTGGCCCTGGCCGAGCGGGATTTCGGCGACGTGGCGGGGCAGGGCGCTCCCGCGCCCACCGGCGCCCGCTTCGAAGGCGGCGCGCGCACCTCCACGCGGCCGCTGGAGCAAGCCAACCTCGTCTTCCTGCTGCCGGCCGTCGGGGTCCGGGATGAGGCCTACTTCGCCCTGCGCCTCTATGCCGAGATACTCGGCGGCGGCATGGCCTCGCGCCTGTTCCAGGAAGCGCGGGAGAAGCGCGGCCTGGCCTATGCGGTCGACGCCTATTCCGAGACCTATGCCGATACTGGCGTGCTGGGCGTCTTCGCGGGCTGCGCAGCCAAGGATGCGGCCGAGCTGGCTAAGGTCGCGGCTGGCGAGATCAAGGGTATGGCCGAGCGCATCGAAGCGGGGGAACTCGCCCGAGCCAAGGCCCAGCTGAAGGCCTCGATGTTCATGGCCCGCGAGCAGCCGCTGTCGCGCTCGGAACAGGCTGCCGCGCAGGTGCTGCTGTTCGGGCGCACTCTCGCTCCGACTGAACTCGCCGCTCAGATCGATGCGGTGAGCGCAGATGACCTGACGCGATTGGGTGCGGCGATCCTGGCGCCGCGCCGCGCCGCCGCCAGCGTGCTTGGCCCCAAGGCGGCGACCAAGGCGGCCGACGCCTTCCAGAAGGCGCTGTTCGGCTAGGTCGGATGCGATCTTGACGCGCGCCCCCGGTTCCCGCGAGTCTCGGACATGGCCTTGCTGGATTGGATCGCGCCGGAGAGCGGCTTGCGCATCGAGGGGGACGGCGTGCGCCTGCGGCCGCCCCGCGCCGCCGACTTCGCCGAGTGGCGCGAGCTGCGCGCCCAGTCGAAAGACTTCCTGCAGCCTTGGGAGCCGACCTGGCCGGACGACGATCTGACCCGTGCGGCCTTCCGCCGCAGGCTGGCGGCCTACGGGCGTGACCGAGAGGCCGGAACAGCCTTTCCGTTCTTCGTCTTCCGCTCGCGCGACGATGCGCTGACCGGCGGCATAACGCTCTCCAACGTTCGTCGGGGCGTCGCCCAGATGGGTTCAATCGGTTACTGGTGCGGCCAACCCTTCGTCCGCCAGGGCCAGACCCTGGCTGCGGTGCGCGCCTTGGCGGTGTTTTCCTTCCGCACCCTTGCCCTGCATCGGCTGGAGGCGGCGTGCCTCCCCAGCAACGAGGCGTCTCGGAATCTTCTCAACCGAGCCGGGTTTCGCGAAGAAGGGCTCGCCCAGGCTTATCTGAAAATTAACGGCGTCTGGCGAGATCATGTGTTGTTCGGTCTCGTGTCTCCCCTGCGGATGCACGAGGAACCGGACGAAGGAGTGTCTGTTTAGCGCGCTTCGGCTGTCGTGGGCCGGACCGCTCTGCGGCGCGTTGGCCGAGATGTCTTGAGACAATGCCGAACGATCGTTGGAGCTGGGACGCAACCGCGACCTTGGAGGCGCTAGGCGCCGCTGATGTGGCGCTCTGGCTTTGGGAGCCCGAGAAGGATCGCCTTCACCTGACCGGCGCCTCGCGCGCGCTGGGTCTGGGTCCGCTCGCCCCTGAATGCTCGTCCGCGGCCATGCGCGCGCTCGCCCTGCCGCCGGACCGCGCCCTCGCAGAAGATGTGCTGCGCGTCCAGGAGCCGGGCACCGAGATTTCCGTGCGCATGCGCATGCGCGGCGGCGGCACCTGCATCTGGCGCGGTGTCTGGCTCGAAGAGGGCCTGCGCGCCGCCGGCGTGGTCGCCCCGGAAGCCAAGTTTGCCGCCTCCGATCAAGACAGCCTCACGGGCTTGCTCGACCGCAAGAGTTTCGTCGCTCACGCCCGCGAGCGCCTGCAGCGCCCGGGCCAACACGAGCTGGTGGTCGCCGACCTCGATCGCCTGCGCCGCCTGAACGAGGCCCTCGGCCACGAACGCGCCGACCTGGTGCTTGCGGCGCTGGGCTCGCGCCTGGCCGCGGCCTTCCCGCCGCACGCCCTGCTGGCCCGCGTCGGCGAAGACGAGTTCGCGGTGCTGACCACGGTCGGCCGTCCGTCCGCCGCCGAAACCCTACGCCAAGCCCTGGAGCAGCCCCTGCGGGTCGCCGGCTTCGATATCCATCCCACCCTCTCCATCGGCGCCGTGGAGGCCATCGGCGGGGAGGACGCGCCCGAGGCGGCCGAACTTCTGCGCCGGGCTGAACTCGCGGTGGAAGCCGCCAAGAGCGGCGGACGCGGCGGCGCGGCCGCCTACGGCCGCAGCCTGGAAAGCGATGGGCTTTCGCGTCTGGCGCTGGAAAGCGACCTACGCGGCGCCATGGGCCGCAACGAGATCGTTCCGTTCTATCAGCCGATCGTGCGCCTCTCGACCGGGGCGCTGTCGGGCTTCGAGGCGCTGGTCCGCTGGCGCCATCCCCGACGCGGCCTGCTGACGCCGGATCAGTTCCTGCCGCTGTGCGAGGAAATGGGCCTGATGAGCGAAATCGGCGCGCTGATGATGCGCCAGGCCGGCAACCAGCTGGCCGTTTGGCGACGCGACCACCGCGCCGCCGGCGAACTGACCGTCGCGGTCAATCTCTCGACCGGCGAGATCGATCGTCCCGACCTGATCTCCGACGTCCTCGCCATCCGACGCGAGACGGGTCTGCCGCCTGGCGCGCTGAAGCTGGAAGTCACGGAAGGCGACGTCATGCGCGATCCGGACCGAGCCGCCGTCGTGCTGCGCGACCTGCGCGAGGCCGGCGCGGCCCTGGCGCTGGACGACTTCGGCACCGGCTTCTCGTCGCTCAGCTACCTGACCCGCCTGCCATTCGACACCCTGAAGATCGACCGCTACTTCGTGCGCACCATGGCCACCAACGAGGGCTCGGCGAAGATCGTCTCCTCCGTGGTCAAGCTTGGTCAGGATCTGGCGCTGGAAGTCGTCGCCGAAGGCGTCGAGAACGCCCAGATGGCCCGCCAGCTGCTGTCGCTCGGCTGTGACTACGGTCAGGGCTTCGGTTACGCGCCGGCGCTCTCGCCGCAGGAAGCCGAGGTCTATCTCAATGAGAGCTATGTGGACGGCGCCGCACCGGTCAAGGCGCGAGGCTAGAGGGCTCTAGGCGCGGCCGGCGGTCGAACTGAGCAGGCTGGCGTCGACGCCGATCTTGGCCAGCGCCCGGGACCACTTGTGCGAATGGTCGCTGCCGAAGACCAGCTCTTCGTCGGGCTCGCAGGTCAGCCAGACGTTCTCGCGGATTTCCCGCTCCAACTGGCCTGCGCCCCAGCCGGCATAACCGAGGGCCAGCAGGGCGCGCCGCGGCGCATGGCCGTGGCCGCCCATGGCTTCCAGCACCTCGCGGGTGGCGGTCAGGGCCAGGTCGTCGCCGACCGCCAGGCTGTGCTCGCCGGCCATGTAGTCCTCGGTGTGCAGCACGAAGCCGCGCTCGCGATCCACCGGACCGCCTAGCAGCACCAAGTCGGGCGCGAGCTCGATCGAGGACTTCACGTCCAGGCGGCTCAGCAGGTCGGGCAGGGTCAGGCCCTCAACCGGCCGGTTCACGGCGATGCCCATGGCGTGTCCCTCGTCATGGGCGCAGATGAGCACCAGGGCGCGCTCGAAGCGCGGGTCGCCGATGCCAGGCATGGCGATCAGCATCTTGCCGGTAAGGAACGCGCCGTCTCCCATGCCCCGAATGTGACGCTGATCGCGGCGCTTTCAAGTCTTAGCGTTACACAAGGCCGTTGATGTGCTCGTCCAGCACGCTATCTGGTGGTCTTGAGACTAGGGAGAGAAGCACATGACCATCAAAGTCGGCGATAAGCTGCCCGCCGCCACCTTTTCCGCCGGGACGCCGGAAGGACCCAAGCCGATGACGGTCGACGAGATCTTCGTCGGCAAGAAGGTGGCTCTGTTCGCAGTGCCTGGCGCCTTCACCCCGACCTGCTCGGCGCGTCACCTGCCGGGATTCAAGGACCACGTGGCCGACTTCAAGGCCAAGGGCGTCGACGCCATCGCCTGTATTTCGGTCAACGACGCCTTTGTGATGAAGGCTTGGGGTGAAAGCCAGTCGATCGGCGACTCCATCCTCATGCTTGGCGACGGCAATGGCGACTTCACCAAGGCGCTCGGCCTGGAGATGGACGCCTCGAAGTTCGGCATGGGCGTGCGCTCGCAACGCTACTCGATGATCGTCGAGGACGGCGTGGTGAAGGAGCTCAACGTCGAGGCTCCGGGCGAGTTCAAGGTCTCGGCCGCGGACTACATGCTGGCCCAGCTTTGACGAAGACAGCCCGCAGTGTCGGATCGCGACGCCGCGGGCTGGACGCCGGCCGACTTGACGCGGCCGCCCAGTGGGTTCGAACTGGATTGAAAACAACGAACTCACCAGGGAAGAAGCGTCATGCCGTATGTCGAAGGACAGACCGTCCACGACGCCGACAGCCACGTGATGGAGCTGCCCGGCGCGATCCTCTCATATGTTGATCCCGGTCTGCGTGAGGCCTTCGCTGAGAAGACCGCCAAGCGCACCGCCCTGGCCGACTGGGCCGACAAGGCCAGGCGGCTGCACGACGACCCTGAGTTCCGGGCCGGCGACGAGGCCAACCTTCTCCTGCGGAAGAACTACCAAGCCCTAGGCGCCTTCCGGAACGCCGACCGGCCGCGGGCGCTCGACCTGCTAGGTTTCGCCAGTCAGCTGGTCTTCACCACCGACGCCCTGGGCAACTATGGGCTCGAGGAGCGGGGCGAGGTCGAGCTGGCTCTGGCCGGGGCCCGTGCGCACAATCGCATGATGACCGAGTTCTGCGGCGTGGATCGCCGGCTGCTGGCGACCGGCTATGTGCCGCTGATCGACCGCGCGCGGGCGCCCGAGATCGCGCGCGAGGCCGTCGCCATGGGTTGCAAGGGCCTGATTATCCCCTCTCGCCATCCCAACGGACATTCGCCCAGCCATATCGAACTCGACCCCGTCTGGGCCATCGCGGAGGAGGCCGGCGTGCCGATCCTCTTCCACGTCGGCGGCGAGGAGAAGATGCATCACGACTACATCGAGAACGGCGGACCCCAGGTCCTGGATTTCCACGGCGGGGCCGAGAACTTCACCTCGGTGACCTTCATGGCCATTCCGCTGTCGCTCTGGCAGACGCTCTCGGTGCTGGTTATCGACGGGGTGTTCGACCGCTTTCCGCGCCTGAAGTTCGGGGCGATCGAGCTGGGCGCCTCATGGCTTCCCAGTCTGATGCGGTTCATGGACTCAGGGGCGGCGGCGTTCGGCCGGGAGGACCGGCTACAGAAGCTTTCGGGCAAGCCGAGCGAGATCCTCCGCCGTCAGCTGCGGGTCACACCCTATCCGCACGAGGACGCCCGTTGGATCATCGAGAATTCCGGCGAGGAGATGTGCCTGTTCTCCTCGGACTTCCCGCACGTCGAGGGCGGCCGCAATCCGCTCAAGCGCTTCAACGACAATCTGGACAGCGCGTCGGAGGGGGCCAAACGCGGCTTCTACCGCGACAACTTCATCGACCTGATGGGCGCGGGCCTCGACGCCTCGCTGCACGACCTTCCCGGACTGGCCGCCGCCTGATCGCGGTGGACAGGGCCGCGGCGACTGGCCCAATGGCGACATGAGCCGCAGCCGTTTCACCGTCCAGCGCCTGGTTTGGCGCGATCATCTCCTGGCTGAAGTGACGCTGCCTAAAGGGACGCTGCGCATCACGTTGGGCCTCGGCTCGGGCCTGGCGAGCCTGGCCGGCGACCGCAGCGGCCGCCTGTGGGCCATCGGCGACCGCGGTCCCAATCTGAAGATCCGCCAGGCAGTCGGCGACTACGGCCTCCACCACCTGGCGAGGCTGGCGGACATCGACGGCGCCAAGGTCATGCCGCGGCCGGATATCGGCCCGACCATCGCCGAGTTGAGTGTGGAAGGCGACGAAGTCCGCTTCATTCGCGCTCTGCCATTGCTCACACCGTCCGGGCGGCCGCTGTCGGGCCTGCCGATGCCAGGCGGCGGCGAGGCGCAGATGGAGCCGGCCTTCGATCTCGATGGCCGCCTGATCCCCGCTGATGGCGGGGCGGACACCGAGGCGCTGGCTGTGTTGGCCAACGGCGGCTTCTGGGTTGCTGACGAGTATGGCCCTTCGTTGCTGCGGGTGGACGCGGACGGGGTGGTCATCCGCCGATGGGCGCCGGAGGGGGCGCAGGGCGCCTGCGACCCGCCGCTGGAGACGATCCTGCCGGCGATCGCCGGACGCCGCCGGTTGAACCGCGGCTTCGAGGCGCTCAGCGTTTCCGGCGACGAGGCCTGGCTTTACGCGACCTTCCAAAGTCCGCTGGAGCATGAGGACGATGACGGCCGGGCCCGGCATCTGCGGATCTGGAAGATCGACGCTGCGGGCGGCGCGGTCGCGGCTCAGTACGTCTATCCGCTGGACGCGCCTTCCAGCTTCGAGCGCGACCGCCAGGACGGGAAGGTCAAGCGACGGGACCTGAAGGTCTGCGAGACCGCGTGGCTGGGCCCCGATCGGTTGCTGGTGCTCGAGCGGATCTCAGCCACGGCCAAGGTCTATGTTGTCGATCTGTCCGGGCCAGGCGCGTCCGCCGAGCATCTCACGCTGGAGGCGCGGCCGACCCTGGAGCAACTGACGACCAAGGGCCTTGCGGCGGCGGGTGTGCCAGTCCTGGCCAAGACGCTGGTGTTCACCACCGACGATGCGCAGGACATCGACGCCGATCTGGAGGGCATGGCGGTCCTCTCAGACCGCCAACTGATCCTGGTCAACGACAATGACTACGGGATCGAAGGCGCGGAGACGAAGTTCTACCGCGTGACCTTCGACGAGCCGGTGCTGACCTAGGCGCCTAGCGCCTCAGGCGCGACCGCTTCCAGGTCGGCTGCTCCGTCCATGACGCCGTCCGCCAAGCCGGAAGCCTGGGCGAGAACCTGCCCGGCATAGACCCGCGCCAGGGCCGCCTTGCTCTTGGACCAGTCGTCGCTGGCCCCCGAAACGGCGAGCGCCTGCCGGGCCAGGACCCAGCCGCCGATGACATCGCCGGCCAGCTTCAGATAGGGCGTGGCGCCGGCCAGGGCGTTGGGGCCCTTGTTCTTCAGCAGCCAGTCGGTGGCGCGCTCCAGCGCGGCGACACCGGCGTCCAGTCGCGCGGCGACTCCGTCCAGGCCGGGCGCGGCGGACAGCTCGCCAACCGTGGCGTGCATGTCCGCGCAGAGGGCGTCCATGACGCCGCCGTTTTCCATCGGGACCTTGCGGCCGACCAGGTCGATGGCCTGGATGCCGTTGGTGCCTTCGTAGATCGGCGCGATGCGCGCGTCGCGATAGTGCTGCGCGGCGCCCGTCTCCTCGATGAAGCCCATGCCGCCGTGAACCTGCACGCCCATGGACGCGACCTCGACGCCGATGTCGGTCGACCAGGCCTTGGCGATCGGGGTCAGCAGCTCCTGGCGGGCCTTGGCGGTGGCGCGCTCGGCCTCGCTAGGCGCGAGACGGGCGGCGTCGGCCAGCACGCCGGTGATCATGCAGATGCCGCGGGCGGCCTCGATCTTGGCCTTCATCAGCAGCAGCGAACGTCGGACGTCGGGGTGGCCGTAGAGCGGGGCGGGATACTCCGCCGACCACACCGCGCGGCCCTGCTTGCGCTCCTGAGCGAAGGCGAGAGCCTGCTGGAACGCCCGCTCGGCGATGGCCACGCCCTGAACCCCGACCTGCAGGCGGGCGGCGTTCATCATCACGAACATATGGGCGATGCCGTTGTTGATCTCGCCGACCAGCTCGGCCTTGGCGCCTTCGAACAGCATCACGCAGGTGGGTGAGCCGTGGATGCCCAGCTTGTGCTCGATTGAGCCGGCCCGCAGCTCATTGGCGGCGCCCAGACCGCCTGCGTCGTTGACGAGCCGCTTGGTGGCCAGGAACAGCGAGATGCCCTTCACGCCGGGCGGGGAGTCGGGCAGGCGGGCCAGCACCAGGTGGCAGATGTTGTCCGCCGCGTCGTGGTCGCCCCAGGTGATGAAGATCTTCTGGCCGTAAAGGCGATAGCCGCCATCGCCGTCCGGCTCGGCTCGGGTCGTAACGGCCGCCAGGTCCGAGCCGGCCTGCGGCTCGGTCAGGTTCATGGTGCCGGTCCATTCGCCCGAGACAAGCTTGGGCAGCACCAGCCGCTTCTGGCGCTCCGTGCCGTGCAGGTCGAGCGCCTCGATGGCGCCCTGGGTCAGCATAGGGCAGAGGCCGAAGGCCATGTTCGAGGCGTGCACCATCTCGAACACCGCCAGTTCCATGGCCTTGGTCAGGCCCTGGCCGCCGTGTTCCGGGTCGGCCGACAGCGAGTTCCAACCCCCGGCGACAAAGGCTTGGTAGGCGCTTGCAAAGCCCGGCGCGGCGATCACCTGGCCGTTCTCGTACTTGGCGCCGACCTGGTCGCCCTTGCGGTTGAGGGGCGCGAGCTGCTCCTCGGTGAACGCGCCTGCCGCTTCCAGCACCGCGGTCACGGTGTCCTCGTCCAGCTCCGCGAATGCCTTCGAAACGAGCGCTGGATGCCCCGCGATCTGCAGGGACAGAGCAAGGTCACGGACAGGCGCGCGAAAGGACATGCGGAGCTCCAATGAATGCTGATCTCTTTAGGCCAGCGACAGGGCGCCTCCAAGCCTTCACGGCTTCGTGCGTGTGGGGCTACTTTGCGCTGAACTGAAGCTCGACCATCTGCAGTCCACACCGCCAGTCAGGGATTACGAAGCCGCATGTCCGCCAACCGCGCCCAGGCGCGCTACAGCACTGTCGCCATCGTCCTGCACTGGCTGATCGCCGCGGCGATTGTCTTCCAGATCATCCTGGCCTGGCGGATGGACGGGAAGACACCCGAGGGCTTCGCTCTGGTGCAGTTGCACAAGTCGGTGGGGATCACCGTGCTGGCGCTGAGCCTAGCCCGGCTAGCCTGGCGGCTGACCCATCGTCCGCCCGCGCTGCCGGCCGGCATGGCGGCCTGGGAGAAGCTTCTGGCCCACGTCGCCCACGTCGGGCTCTACGTGATCATGATCGGCATGCCGATCACCGGTTGGATCATGGTCTCCACCAGCCGATTCCAGGTGCCGACGGTGCTCTATGGCGCGATCCCCTGGCCGCACGTGCCGGGGCTGGGACATCTGGCCGATCCGGCCAAGAGCGCCTGGAACGGCTTTGGTCATACGGGGCACGAGGTGCTGGCCTGGGGCGCCTACGTCCTGATCGCGCTGCACGTGGCTGGGGCCCTGAAGCATCAGCTGTTCAGCCGCGACGAGCCGGTGCTGGCCCACATGGCGCCGGGCGCCAAGCCCGGGCGCTGGTTCGACCCGCGGCTGCTGGCGATTGCGGTCGTCGGGCTGGGAGTGGCCGCCGCTGCGACGGCCATTCGTCCCGCGCCGCCGGCCTCCAAGCCGCTGCCGCCGCCGGCCGCCGTCGAGGAGCCTGTGGCCGCCGAAGCTCCAGTCGCGGCTGCCGCGGCAGTCCCGCTCGAGGCCGCGCCGCCGGCTGCGGCCAGCAGCGAGCCCTCGGCCTGGAAAGTTGCGGGCGGATCAAGCTTAGGTTTTTCAACCACTTGGGGTGGGCAGGCCATCGAGGGGCGGTTCGATCGCTGGACCGCGGACGTTCTCTTCAGTCCGGACGCGCTGGATAAATCCAAGGTGAGCGTCAGCATCGACCTGGCCTCTGCGGTCACGGGCGACGGCCAGCGCGACCAGTCGCTGCAGGGGCCGGACTGGTTCGACGTCGCCAACAACACCAAAGCAACCTTCTCCACTACGCGCTTCGAGAAGACCGGCGAGGGACGCTATGTCGCCCACGGTCAGCTGAAGCTGCATGGGGTCAGCAAGGCCGTCCGGCTGCCGTTCAGCCTGAAGATCGAGGGCGACAAGGCGAGCGTGCGCGGTGTAACCAGCCTCGACCGCACGGCCTTTGGCGTCGGACAGGGCGAGTGGAAAAACACCGATCAGATACCGGCCGAGGTGAAGGTCAGCGTCAACCTCACGGCGACGCGCCGATAGAGGCCGCTATCGGCGCCTTGCGGGCCGGCGATCTCATCATCCTGCCGACGGAGACGGTCTATGGCCTGGGCGGCGACGCGTCGGACCCGCGGGCCGTGGCGGCGATCTTCGAAGCCAAGGGCCGGCCGAGCTTCAACCCCCTGATCTCGCACGTCGCCGACCTGGCGGCCGCCGAGAAGATCGCGATCTTCGACGAGCGAGCGCGGGCGCTGGCCAAGGCGTTCTGGCCCGGTCCCCTGACCCTGGTGCTGCCGATCGCGCCAGATACGCCGGTCAGCGAGTTGGCGCGGGCCGGGCTGGACACCGTCGCGGTGCGCGCGCCCGCCCATCCGCTGGCCCGAGCGGTGCTGCAGGGCTTCGGCGGACCGGTGGTGGCGCCCTCCGCAAACCGTTCGGGGCGGCCGAGCCCGACCAACTACGCCGACGCGATGGAGGAGACCGGCGACAAGGTCGCCGCGGCCCTGGACGGCGGCCCATGCGAGGTCGGCCTGGAGTCGACCGTGGTCGCGCTGCTGGACCAGCCACGGCTGTTGCGGCCAGGTTCGGTGACCCGCGCGCAGATCGAGGCGGTGATCGGCCCGCTGGCCGAGGCGGAGGCCGACGCCAAGCGTTCGCCGGGGCGTCTGGCGCGGCACTATTCGCCCAAGGCGCCTGTGCGGCTCAATGCGGCGGCTGCCGAACCTGGCGAGGCGTATCTGGCCTTTGGTCCGGGCGAGCATCGCTGGAACCTCAGCCCGACCGGCGACCTGCGCGAGGCCGCGGCGCGGCTGTTCGCCTATCTGCGCGACGCCGACCGTACGACGCCGACCGCCATCGCCGTGGCGCCCATTCCGCAGGACGGATTGGGCGAGGCGATCAACGACCGCCTCAAGCGCGCCGCGGGCTTTGTCGGCTAGACGCCAGGGGATAGATTGAGGCCATGACCGTCTCCGTCCCCGCCGATGTCCTTTCACGCCTGAAGGCGGTGCTCGGTGAGGGCGGCTGGAGCCAGGATCCGGACCGCCTCGCCCCAAAGCTGGTGGAATGGCGCGACCGCTGGCAGGGCGAGACGCCGTTCCTGGCCTTGCCGAAGACCACCGAGGACGTGGCCGCCGTGGTCGGCATCTGCGCGGAGGCCGGCGTTCCCATCGTGCCGCAAGGCGGCAACACCGGCCTGGTCGGCGGCCAGATCCCGCTGGGCGAGGTCCTGCTCTCCACCGAACGCATGCGGACGATCCGTGACATCGACGCCTTCGACGACGTGCTGGTGGCGGAGGCCGGCGTGACCTTGCAGGCGGCGCACGACGCGGCGCTGGAGAAGGGCCGCCGCTTCCCACTCGACATCGCCTCGCAGGGCACGGCGACGATCGGCGGCATCGTCTCGACCAACGCCGGCGGAACCGCGGTCCTGCGCTACGGCAACACCCGCGACCTGGTCCTGGGCCTCGAGGCGGTGCTGCCCAACGGCGAGATCTGGAACGGGCTGAAGCGCCTGCGCAAGGACAACACCGGCTACGACCTCAAGCAGCTGCTGATCGGGGCGGAGGGCACGCTGGGCGTGGTCACCGCCGCCAGCCTGAAGCTGTTCCCGGTGCTCGTGTCGCGGGCGACCGCCATCGCCGCCGTCGACAACCCCGAGGCCGCAATCCAGCTGCTGGCCCGCGCGAAGGACGAGGCCGGCGGCGCCGTGGAGGCGTTCGAGCTGATGGGCCGGCGCGGGGTCGAGTTTGTGCTCAAGAACATCCCGGACCAGCGCGATCCGCTCAGTGAGATCCACCCCTGGTACGTGCTGATCGAGATCGCCTCGGGCGAACCGGGCGCGGCCGAGGCGGCGATGGAGCGGCTGCTCGGCAAGGCGCTGGAGGCCGGGCTGATCCGCGACGCGGCGGTCGCCCAGAGCGAGGCCCACGCCAGGGCCTTCTGGTCGGTGCGCGAGAACCAGTCGCCGGGTCAGAAGCCTGAGGGCGCGACCTGGAAGCACGACGTATCGGTCCCGGTCAGCCGGGTGGCTGATTTTCTGAACCAGGCGACGGCGCGGATGGAGGCCCTGGTTCGCGGCGCGAGGGTGACCGCCTTCGGACATGTCGGCGACGGCAACATCCACTACGACGTCATCCGGCCCGACGGCGGAGACGACGCTGCGCACTCGGCGTTGCGCAGCGAGGGATCTCGCATCGTCCACGACATCGTCGCCTCGATGGGCGGCTCGATCTCGGCCGAGCATGGGCTGGGGTCGATGAAGACCGAGGAGGCCCGGCGCTACAAGTCGCCGGTCGAGGTTGCGGCGCTGTCGGCGATCCGGCAAAGCCTGGACCCCAAGCGGATCATGAATCCGCGCGTCCTGTTCTGAGTCTCCCATGCTGATCGTCATCTCTCCCGCCAAGGCGCTCAACTTCACGCGGCCGGACGGCGCCGCGCCGATGACGACGCCGGAGATGGGGGAGCACATCGCCGAGCTGGCGGTGACGGCCAAGAAGCTGAAGGTCGCCGACCTCAAGAAGATGATGGACCTGTCGGACAACCTGGCGACCCTCAACCGCGAGCGCTTCCAGGCTTTCGACCCCGCCATGGAGGACGGCCTGCAGGCGGCCTTCGCGTTCAACGGCGACGTCTATTCGGGGCTGAAGGCGCGGGAGCTGGACAAGAAGGGCCTGGCCTACGCCCAGAAGCACCTGCGCATCCTGTCGGGACTCTACGGCCTGCTGCGGCCCCTGGACGCCATCCAGCCCTATCGCCTGGAGATGGGCGTGCGGATCAAGACCAAGCGCGGAGGCAGCCTCTACGACTTCTGGGGCGACCGCATTTCGACGGCGCTGAACCAGGCCGGCGCCGGCCACAAGGACCGGACCCTGGTGAACTGCGCCAGCCAGGAATACTTCGGTGCGGTGGACCTGAAGGCGATCAATCTCCCGGTGGTGCACACGCGGTTCTTCGAGGAGAAGGACGGCAGCTCCAAGATCATCTCGTTCTACGCCAAGAAGGCGCGCGGCCTGATGGCCCGCTACGCCATCGACAATCGGATCGAGCGGGCGGAGGATCTGAAGTCCTTCGACACCGAGGGCTACCGCTTCCAGAAAAGCGCCTCGAGCGACACCGAGTGGGTGTTCTCGCGGCCTCAGCCGCCGCCGGTCTCAGCGGCGAAGAAGAAGGACTGACCGCATGGCCGTCGACTATGGGCTGCAGGGCCATGTGGCCGTCATCACCGGGTCCACCAGCGGGATCGGGCAGGCGCTGGCCGCTTCCCTGGCCGAGCAGGGGGTGAACGTCATCCTCAATGGTTTCGGCGACCCGGCGAAGATCGAGGCCGACCGCGCCGCGCTTCAGGCCCGCACCAATGCGGCCGTCCGCTACCATGCCGCGGACATGACCAAGCCGGACGAAATTACCGACCTGATCAACTACGCGGTTCGCGAGTTCGGACGGCTGGACATCCTGGTCAACAACGCCGGCATCCAGCACGTGGCCCCGGTCGACGAGTTCCCGCCGGAGAAGTGGGACGCGCTGATCGCCATCATCCTCTCCTCGACCTTCCACGCTAGCCGTGCGGCGATCCCGATCATGAAGTCCCAAGGGCGCGGGCGGATCGTCAACATCGCCTCGGCCCACGGCCTGGTGGCCTCGCCGTTCAAGGCCCCCTACGTGGCCGCCAAGCACGGTGTTGTCGGATTCACCAAGGGCCTGGGCGTCGAGCTGGCGCGCACCGGCATCACCGCCAACGCCATCTGCCCCGGCTATGTGAAGACGCCGCTGATCGAGGCGCAGATCGTCGATCAGGCCAAGACTCGCGGCATTCCCGAAGATCGGGTGATGGAAGAGGTGATCCTGGCCGCGCAGCCGACCAAGCAGTTCGTCGAGTACGACCAGCTGGCCGGCATGCTGCTCTATCTGGTGTCCGACATGGGCGCCTCGGCGACCGGCGCGGCGATGGTCGTGGACGGAGGCTGGACAGCGACCTGATCGCGCCAGCCGGGGGGCGGTTTAGATGGAACTCAGCGTCCTCGACACCTCGGTGAGGTTGGCGGCGGCGGGCTGCTTCACAGCCACCGCCATCGCCATCGTGGCTTCCCGCGCCAGGGGCGCCATGGCCTGGGCTGGGCCGATCTTCTTTCTCGCCGCCACGGGGCACGCGCTGTTCAACTGCGCGCTCCTGCGCGACACAGGCGACAATGTCGGCTGGCTGGTGACACTCACCTGGGCGCTGTCGACCCTGGGGGCCTGCTTCTTCTGGTTCTTCGCGATCGCGTTGTTCGAGGACGAGCGGCCGATCCCGTCCTGGGGGCTCGGCGTCCTGGCGACGCAAGTCCCGTTGGCCTGGATCGGCCGCTTCTCGCCTTATCCGGTGGACCGGATCGCCTGGACCGGCTTCCACCTGCTCTCGTTTGCGGTTGTGGCGTTGGCGCTGGCCGAGATCTGGCGCGGAGGGCGCGGCGACCTGGTCGAATCCCGCCGCCGGCTGCGGGCGCCGATGATGGCCGCCGCGGCCGCCTATGTGCTGCTGACGGTGGGGACCGACCTTGCCGCCACCTACGGCATGGCGGTTCACAACATGCGGCTTGCGCAGGGCAGCGTGCTGTTCCTGCTGTCGCTTTGCGCCGCGGTGGTGCTGCTGCGGCTCGACCCGCTGCTGATCGCCCAGGCCTCGCGATCGCGTCCGACGCCGGAGCCCGCCGACGCCGGGGCGCTCGTTCGTCTCGAGCAGGCGATGGACAAGGACGAGGTGTGGCGGCGGGAGGATCTGACCATCGGCATGTTGGCCGCCCACGTCGGCCTGCCCGAGCATCGGCTGCGCAAACTGATCAACGGCGAGCTTGGTCATCGCAACTTCGCAGCCTTCGTCAACGCCCGGCGGATCGCCGCGGCCAAGCGTGCGCTACGGGATCCGGCGCAGGCGAAGGCCTCGGTCTCGACCATCGCCTATGAGCTGGGCTTCGCGTCGCTGGGCCCGTTCAACCGGGCGTTCAAGGACCTGACCGGGGTCACACCCACCGCATGGCGGGCCTCGCCGAATTCGGAATTTCTCGCCGAAACCTGAAAAGGCGCGCCGTTTCCGCAATCGGCGAGACCGGCCGCGCCACCGAAGGGAAGTTCGGGCGATCGTTCACCGAGGAACCCGCCCCATGCCCCAGCTCGACCTGCCGCCCGTCGTCCTTCAGTGGCTGCACAACATGCAGAACGACCTGACGCGCTACGTGATCTTCGCCATCGGAACCTGGCTCGTCCTCTGGGTCGCGCTGGCGCCGCTGCTGCGCGGCCGCAAGATCCGTGAGGCGACGCCGCCGGCCCGCCAGCTGCTGACCGAGTTCGCCTGTTCGATCAGGTCGATCGCCATCTTCTCGACGGTGGGGCTCATCACCATCGTGCTGGCGCATATCGGAGTGCTGAACGGTCCGCGCCTGGCCGCCAGCCTAGGCCCCGCGTGGTTCTGGACGAGTCTGCTCCTGATGGTGGTCGCCCACGACGCCTGGTTCTACTGGACGCACCGCCTGATCCACGACCGCCGGCTGTTCCGCACGTTCCACCGGCGCCACCACCGGTCCAACAACCCGTCGCCCTTCACCGCCTACAGCTTCGACCTGGGCGAGGCGGCGATCAACGCGCTGTTCGTGCCGATCTGGATGCTGGTCGTTCCAACCCGGTGGGAGGTGGTCGGCCTCTTCATGCTGCACCAGATCGTGCGCAACACCATCGGCCACTCTGGCTACGAGCTCTTTCCCGCCGCCAAGGACGGCAAGCCGCTGCTGCCCTTCCTCACCACCGTCACCCACCACGACCTGCACCACGCGCAGGCGGGCTACAATTACGGGCTCTATTTCACCTTCTGGGACAAGGCGATGGGCACGGAGCATCCGGACTACGAGGCGCGGTTCGCACAGGCGGTCGGGCGCAAGACGTCGGTGGAGCAGCCGGCCTGAGGCGGGATGGAGCGGCGACCTGAGGCCGCCGTGCCAATCGCCCTACTACTTGAAGGTCAGTTCGCGGGCGCTCATGCCGCCGCGCAGAGTCCGGAGGGACTCGCGAGAAATGGCGGCCTGGTTGCCCTTGATCACGCTGCCGAAGGCCTTGGCCTGGATGGCGTCTTGCTCGTCGAGGCTGCGATCGAAGACGGCCATGTTCTTGAACTGGACCAAGAGGATGACGTCCGGCTCACCGTCTCGCGGGTTGTCGATCGACAGGATGCGGTAATCGAGGACATCGCCGCGCTTCTTGTTCTCTTCCTGGATGGCGCGCCAGGTGGTGTTCACATAGGCCATGTAGTCGTCGAACATACCGGGCTTGGTTTCGACATAGCCGATGGTCCAAACCGGGCCGAGGTCATAGGTTCTCGCGGCGTTCTGTGCCTGAGCTGATGTGCCGAGGGCCAAGGCGAGTACAGCCGATACAAGGATAGTTTTCACGCGCAACTCTCCCTTGTCTGTCGCGCGTCCGCCGCGCGAGGAGCACCCTGCGCCGCTGAAGTATGGATAACAACGTTATCAGAGTTGCGGAGTTCTAGCGCGGGCCAAAGTCAGGACTAAAGCGGATGTTGTCGCGTTCGAGCCCGTCGATCACCACCTGGGCGCCGCCGCTCTTGATCATCCATTCCAGGCGGTGGTCGCGGTATTCGCGCTTGAACAGCCCCTGACGCACCAGCTCTGCGACATTGGGCATGGCTGCCGCGCGGGAGGAAGCCGCGGCTTCCTCGGTTGTCTGGGCCACAGACGGGCGGGCGTTGGCCCTGGCCAGCCAGTCGCTGAGCCGACTGCCCTTGTCGGGCGGCAGGCCATGGCCGACCGAGCCGTTGAGGTAGGGCACAACGGCGAGATCGCCCCAGCCGAAGGTCTCGCCGTTGAACCAGGTGCGCTCGCCGAGCTGGCCCTCCAGCCATGCGAACCAGCGGCGTGTCTGGCTGGCGGCGCGGGCCAGCAGGGTGCGCTCCAGCTCACCCGCGGCCCGGCGGAACCAGCGGATCTCCGACAGGCCCCAATTGATCGCCTCGAAGTGGGTGTCCATGGCCTCTTCCAGCATCCGCACCCGGGCGCGTTCGGCGGGGGAGGCGGGCAGCAGCGGCGGGTCGGGCCAGCTCTCCTCGATGTATTCGAGGATGATGGTGGAATCGAAGATCGCGGCGTCGCCGTCGACCAGGGCGGGCACCTCGGCGCGTGGATTGGCCTGGAGGAATTCGCCTTGCGCGCCGCCGGCTCCGAGGCCGCCGGGCGTCAGGGTCTCGAACGGCTGGCCCTTCTCGCGCAGGGCGATCTTGACCTTCTGGGCGTAGGGCGACAGCGGGTGGTCGTAGAGCTTGAGCATGGTTGGCTCCTGCAGCGTTGATCTGATCGAGCCCGGTTGCCGGTCCGGAAGTCAATCGCGCCGTCTTGACGGCCCCGGCGTAAGCACGGCTCCCTGCTTCCCAACAATCGTTTGAACGAGAGGGAGGCGACCCATGGCCTACAAACCATTCGACCTGACCGGCAAGGTGGCGCTGGTGACCGGCGGCAACGGCGGCATCGGCTTCGGCATGGTCGAGGCCATGGCCCAGGCGGGCGCCGACATCGTCATCTGGGGCTCCAATCCGACGAAGAACGCCGACGCCGAGGCCAAGCTCAAGGCCACCGGCGTGCGGGTGCTGACCCAGGTGGTCAATGTCGCCGATGAAGAGGCCGTGCGAGCGGGCATGGTCGAGGCGGTGGCCAAGATGGGCCGGGTCGACACCGTGGTCGCCAACGCCGGCATCGGCGGCGGCGCCAAGTCGTTCGCCGAATTCGACACCGCCACCTATCGCAAAGTGCTGTCGGTAAATCTGGACGGGGTGTTCTTCACCTTCCGCGAGGCCTGCAAGCACATGGTCGAGCGCGCCGGCCAAGGCGACCACGGCGGCTCGCTGGTGGCGATCTCCTCGCTCTCGGCCCTGGACGGCGCAGCCCGCAACGAGGCCTACGCCGCAACCAAGGGCGCGCTGATCCCGATGATCCGCGCCATCGCCGTCGAGCACGCCCGCTACGGCGTGCGGGCCAACTGCATCCTGCCCGGCTGGATCGCGACCGACATGACCGCCGGCGCGCAGGACAACGACAAGTTCAACGACAACGTCATCAAGCGGGTGCCGATGCGCCGCTGGGGCAAGCCGGCCGACTTCGGCGGCATGGCGGTCTATTTCGCGTCGGACGCTTCGGCCTTCCACACAGGGGACTCGGTGCTGATCGACGGCGGCTACGCCATCTTCTGACGGCTGTCTAACGTCGGGTCATGGTTCCCATGGCCCGCGGCCGGCGCCATCCTCCCGACCATAAGAATTCGGGAGGAATACGATGAGCCTGCATACTCCGCTGTGCGACCTGCTGGGTGTGAAGCACCCGATCATGCTCGCCGGCATGGGCGGCGTGTCCTACGCCGAACTGGTGGCGGCGGTCTCCAACGCGGGCGGCTATGGCGTGCTGGGCATGGCCGGGCGCACGCCGGAGTTCATCCGCGACGAGATGCGCAAGGTCAAAAGCCTGACCGACAAGCCGTTCGGCGTCGATCTGCTAGCCGCTTCGCCGGAGAGCCTGACCGCCTCGGTCGAGATCATCATCGAGGAAGGCGCCTCGTCGTTCGTCGCCGGGCTGGGTATTCCGATGCCGATCATGGAGCGGCTCAAAAAGGCCGGGCTCAAGGTCATGGTCGTCTGCGGCGCGGTGAAACACGCGGTGAAGGCCGAACAGGCCGGCTGCGACGCGGTGATCTGCCAGGGTGGGGAAGGCGGCGGCCACACCGGCCTGGTCGGCACCATGCCGCTGGTCGCCCAGGCGGTGGAGGCCGTGAAGATCCCGGTGGTCGCGGCCGGCGGGCTCTATGACGGCCGCGGCCTGGCGGCGGCGCTGACGCTGGGCGCCACCGGGGTCTGGATGGGCACCCGCTTCATCGCCTCGCAGGAGGCCCACGCCGGCGAGCTGTACCGCGAGGCGGTGCTGGAAGCGGCCGACGAGGACACCGTCCGCACCCGTTCCTATTCCGGCAAGCCGATGCGGGTGAAGAAGAACCCCTATGTCGAGGAATGGGAGACCCGGCCGCAGGACATCCAGCCGTTCCCGATGCAGGCCATGCTCTCGAGCCGAGCTGGCGTGATGGGCGGCATTGGCGGTCAGATCGAGGGCCTCGATCCGGAGAAATCCTGCTTTGCGATGGGGCAGTCGGCGGGCGGCATCCACGAGGTGCTGCCGGCCGCGCAGATCGTCGCCAACCTGATCAAGGAAGCCGAGGCCGCCATCGACCGCACCGCCAAGCTGCGGTCCGCAGTTCCCGCCTAGGCCTCGAACGAAGGCGCCCGCCCTCGCGAGGAGGACGGGCGCCAGCGTTGCGGCGAAAGGGGTGTGCGCCTTCCGCCGGTAGTCCGGACTACGCGGCGACCTTGGCCGCAATCTGGGCCACATGCCGGCCTTGGTAGCGCGCGCCGTCCAGTTCGTTGGCGCTGGGCTGGCGCGAGCCGTCCCCGCCGGTGATGGTGGAGGCGCCGTAGGGGCTGCCGCCGGTGATCTCGTCCAGTCGCATCTGGCCGGCCCAGGCATAGGGCAGGCCGACGATCACCATGCCCTGGTGCAGCAGCTGGGTAATGGTCGAGATGATCGTGGTCTCCTGGCCGCCGTGCTGGGTGGCGGTCGAGGTGAAAACCGAACCGACCTTGCCGACCAAGGCGCCCTTGGCCCACAGCCCGCCGGTCTGATCCCAGAAGGCGGCCATCTGCGAGGCCATGCGGCCGTACCGGGTGCCGACACCCAGGATGATGGCGTCGTAGTTGGCCAGATCATCGACGGTGGCGACCGGCGCTTCCTGGTCGAGCTTGTAGCCCGAGGCCTTGGCCAATTCGGCTGGCACCGTTTCCGGCACGCGCTTGATGTCCACGGTCGCGCCGGCTTCACGGGCGCCTTCGGCGACCGCCTTGGCCATGGCTTCGATGTGGCCGTAGGTCGAATGATAGAGAACGAGCACTTTGGTCATCAGGCGGTTCCTGGCTGTGGGAAAGGGCGGCCCGGACGGGGGAGCGTCCGGGCCAGTTTGCGTCAGGCGGCATCGACGAGGACGAGTTCAGCGTCCTCCAGCGCGGTGACGCGGATGGTGTCCACGTCGCGGATGGCCAGGCCGTCGCGGGCCTTGGCCTTGACGCCGTTGACCTCAACCGAGCCGGTGGCCGGCACGAGGTAGGCGTAGCGGCCTTCGCCGAGCTGATACTCGGTGGTTTCGCCTGCCTTCAGCGTGGCGCCGGAGACGCGGCCGTCGGCGCGGATCGGCAGAGCGTCTTCGTCGCCGTCGACGCCGCTGGCCAGGGTCACGAACTTCCCGGCGCGGTCGCCCTTGGGGAAGGGCTTGGCGCCCCAGGAGGGCTCGCCGCCGGCCTTGGTCGGCAGGATCCAGATCTGGAACAGCGTCGTGTCTTCGTTCTCGACGTTGTACTCGGCATGGCGGATGCCCGAGCCGGCGCTCATCACCTGCACGTCGCCCGCCTCGGTCCGGCCCTTGTTGCCCAGGCTGTCCTGGTGGGTGATCGCGCCGCTGCGGACGTAGGTGATGATCTCCATGTTCGCATGCGGGTGCGGCGGGAAGCCGGAGTTCGGGGCGATCTTGTCGTCGTTCCAGACGCGCAGGGCGCCCCAGCTCATCCGCTTGGGATCGTGGTACTCGGCGAACGAGAAGTGATGCTTGGCGTCGAGCCAGCCGTGGTTGGCGCCGCCGAGCGTGTCAAAGGGTCGAAGGTCGATCATCGTCGTATCTCCGGGGACGGGTTTGCTTGGGCCGTCCGTTCGAGAAATAGGTAGCGATCCCTGGGGATTTAGAAATAGAAACGATAGAAACGGACCGTTTCCAAAATCGTCATGTCGAAACTCCCTGATTTCGAAGCCTGGGCCATCTTCGCAAGGGTGGCCGAGACCGGCTCCTTCGCCCGCGCGGCCGAGGAGCTGGACCTTTCCAAGGCGACGGTGTCGAAGGCCGTCAGCCGTCTGGAAGCGCGGCTGGGGGCCGGGCTGTTCCATCGCACCTCACGTCGGTTGTCGCTGACCGAGAGCGGCCGGGCCGCCCTGGAGCGCGCCAGCCGCATCCTCGCCGAGGGCGAGGCGGTGGAAGCCGAGACCGCGGCGCAGTCGGCGATCCCGCGCGGAATGGTCAGGCTGGCGGCGCCGGTCTCGTTCGGCCTGCTGCACATGGCAGACATCCTGCCCGACTTCCTGGCCCGCTATCCGGAGGTGTCGCTGGACGTGAACCTGGCCGACCACAAGGTCGACCTGGTGGCCGAGGGCTACGACCTGGCGGTGCGCATCGCCCAGTTGCAGGACTCGTCGTTGCTGGCGCGCAAGCTCTGCGACATGCGGGTCATGCTGGTCGGGGCGCCGCGCTACTTCGAGGCGTTCGGCAAGCCCGAGCACCCGCGCGACTTGGCCGACCACCGCTGCTTCACCTACGCCAATGTCGAGAACCCTGGCCTCTGGCGGTTCACCGGCCCGGACGGCGAGGAGCAAAGCGTGGCGGTGGATGGGCCTATGCGGGTCAACGGCTCCGAAAGCCTCAGCGCCTCGCTGCGGGCGGGCCTGGGGGTGGCGCTGCAGCCGGAGTTCATCTGCTGGCGGGACCTGAAGGAGGGGACGCTGGAGACCGCGATGTGCGATTGGCGCCCCCCAACGCCGGCCCTGCATATCGTCAGCCCGCCGGGGCGGCTGCGGCCGGCGCGGGTGAAGGTGCTGATGGAGTTCCTGGCCGAGCGGCTGGCCGCCGCGCCCTGGGAGACCGGTCTCTAGCCGCCGACGACGTAGGCCTGCGGATCGCGGTTGAACTTGCCGAAGGTGGTCAGGCAGCTCTGCCAGACGCCCAGGTGCTGTTTCATGTCCGCGGCGTTGAGGCGCGAGGTGAGCATGACCGCGTACATCACGTTGCTGCGTCCATCGTCGGTCAGGTAGCCGCGGCAGGCGACCTGGGTGCGGTTGAAGACGTTGATCTGCGCCAAGGTGGGGCCGCGGCGCTCGAAGGCGGTGGAGAAGGCGAGCGCCTGACAGGCCTTGCCCTTGGCGTCGCAGTCGACGAACTGGGCGCCGAACTTTCCGCCCGGCGTGACGATGTCGAGCACGACTATGTTCTTGTCGCCGGAGATCACGCTCGCCTGCGCGTCCATGCCGGCTAGCAGGGTGACCAGGGCGGCGGGGTCGCGCGCGTCGTAGGCGGCGCCGCTGGTCGCCGGCTTGGCCGCTGCGGGCTTGGCCGGCTTGTCGGCGGCCAGCGCGGGCGATGCGGCCGCGAGGGCCAGAACCAAGATCAACACGCGCATCCGGGACGCCTCCAGACCAGGAACAGACGGCTAAGCCGCGGACCTGCTGGTGACAAGGCCGCCCGCGCGGATTTAAGTGCGGCCCATGCGCCCGGCCCTTCTGATCGCCATTGCGATGACCGCGAGTTCCGCGCCGGCCCTGGCGCAGGACCGGACCGCGGACATGCGCGATACGCTGGTCGGCCTGACCCGAGTGTTGGGGGAGAGCCATGCGCTGCGGCAGGCCTGCGAGGGCTCCGACGATCAGTACTGGCGTTCACGGATGAACCGGCTGCTGGAAACCGAGAGCCCTGACGAGGAGCTCGAGGGGCGGATGAAGGCCAGCTTCAATGCCGGCTTTGCCGAAACCCGTAGGCTCTATCCGTTCTGCGGCGACGGCACTCGCCGCGCTCAGGGCTTGGCGGCGGCGCACGGCCAGGAACTGTCGACGACCCTCTCGCACGCCAGATACCGCACCGGGGTGGCGCCGGTGACCCCTGAAGAGGAGGGCGTGACGGCCGAGCCTGCTCCGGGCTAGTGTGCCCCTGTTCTCGGGGAGGTTGTCATGGAACTGGCTGCAGTCGTCGTCTTGGTGATCCTGGCGCTAGTGATCCTGTTCGGGGCGATCAAGATCGTTCCACAGGGCCGAGAGTTCACGGTCGAGCGGTTCGGCCGCTACACCCGCACCCTCCCGCCCGGCATCAGCTTCCTCACCCCGTTCGTCGAAGGCGTCGGCCGCCGGGTGAACATGATGGAGCAGGTGCTGGACGTGCCGCGCCAGGAGGTGATCACCAAGGACAACGCCGTGGTCCAGGTCGACGGCATCGTCTTCATCCAGGTGATGGACGCCGCCGCCGCCGCCTACCGCGTCGACAACCTCAACTACGCGATCGCGCAGCTGGCGATGACCAACCTGCGAACCGTGGTCGGGTCGATGGAGCTGGACGAGGTGCTGTCGCAACGCGACCAGATAAACAGCCGGCTGCTGCACGTCATCGATTCGGCGACCAGCCCGTGGGGCGTGAAGGTCGCACGTATCGAGATCAAGGATCTGATGCCCCCGCCGGACATCACCAACGCCATGGCGCGCCAAATGAAGGCTGAGCGTGAGCGGCGGGCGGTGATCACCGAGGCCGACGGCGAGAAGTCCGCCGCCATCGCCCGAGCGGAAGGCGCCAAGCAGGCGGCCATCCTGGAAGCCGAGGGCCGCCGCGAGGCCGCTTATCGCGACGCCGAGGCCCGTGAGCGCGAGGCTGAGGCCGAGGCCAAGGCCACCGCGATGGTCTCCGAGGCCATCGCCCGCGGCGACGTCAACGCCATCAACTACTTCGTCGCCCAAAAGTATGTGGAAGCCTTCGGCAAGCTGGCCGAAAGCCCGCAGCAGAAGACGGTGATCGTGCCGGCCGAGATGTCGGCCCTGGTGGGGTCGCTGGCCGGGGTCGGCGAGTTGGTCAAGACGATCCGCACCGACGAGCCGCCGCGTTCCGCGCCGCCGCGGACGCGAGGCGCCGTGCCGCCGACGGGGGTCTGACGAGATGGCCCTGGTCGAATTCTACCTCGAACACGGATTCTGGGTCTGGGTCGCGCTCGCCGCCGCCATCCTGGCGCTGGAGATCGCCTTTGGATCGGGTTGGCTGCTGTGGCCGGCGGCCAGCGCGGCAGTGGTGGCCGTGGTCAACCTGTTCACCCACAACGGCACCCTGGAGATTGGGCTGTTCGCGGTGCTGACCATCGTCACCACCTTGACCGCCCGCCGCTTCTGGCCGCGCCAGAAGCACCAGACCGTCGACATCAACGACAATGTCGCCCGGCTGGTCGGGCACCAGGGCCGGGTCACGGCCGCCTTCGTCCATGGCGCGGGTCGGGTGTTGGTGGACGGCAAGGAGTGGTCGGCGGAGTCGGTGGACGGCGCCCAGTTGGAGCTGGAATCGATCGTCGAGGTGATCGGCCTCAGCGGAGGCTCAAGGCTTCAGGTTCGGGCCCAGCGCTGATCTCTTCCAGAAAGGCGCGAAGGTTGCGCAGGAACGGCAGGGCCTGACGGAACTCGTTGTCCGTGAAGCCCTCGCGCAGCGCGTCCATCTTCCATTTCATGTCCTTGAGAATCTGCTGGTAGGCGCCGCCGCCGGCCCGGCCCATCCGCACGCGCTTCTTGCGACGGTCGCTGACGTCCGCCAGCACGACGATGAGGCCCAGCGCCTCCATCTTCTGCAGGGCGTTGGTCATCGCCGCCTTGGACAGCATCATTCCCTGCGCCAGTTCGGCCGGGGTTTGGCCGTCGCCGTTGCGATGGAAGTGCATCAGCAGTTCGAAGTGGGCGTAGGTCATCCCTGCCGGCAGATGCGCGATCACCGATAGGCGGATCAGGTGCTCGATGATCCCGATCTCGCTGAACACCGCGACGTCTGGGCGATCCTGAAGTGAAGGCGCCATGGCGTCCTCCTGAAATTCGACATCGAACAATGTTATCGTTCGATGTCGAACGGTCAAGGGCGGCGCGCGTCCTGCAGGCCCTTGCGCGCCAGTCCGTCGGCACGCTCGTTGAGCTCGTGGCCGGCGTGGCCCTTGACCCATTTCCAGGTGACGTCGTGACGCGACCGGGCCGAGTCAAGTCTGCGCCACAGGTCGTCGTTCTTCACCGGCTTGTTGTCGGCGGTCTTCCAGCCGCGCTTCTTCCAGCCGTGAATCCACTCCGAGATCCCCTTCATCACATAAGTGCTGTCGGTGTGGAGCTCGACCTTGCAGGGCTTCTTCAGGGCCTCCAGCGCCTGGATCGCGGCCATCAATTCCATACGATTATTGGTGGAGTCGGGCTCGCCGCCGCAGATCTCCTTGATGTGCTCGCCCGAGATCATGACCGCGCCCCAGCCGCCGGGCCCGGGATTCCCTGAGCAGGCCCCGTCTGTGTAGATCACCACTTCTGGGGTCACGAAGCCTCGCCGAGCAGGACCAGGTCGGGAGCCGCGCGATGAACGGCCAGCTTGCGCTCGTATTCCAGCGGATCCTTCGGCCGGACCAGCGCGCCAGGCGGCGTCGCGCCCCAGTCGTGCAGCCGGGTCAGGAAGAAGCGCATGGCTGCGCCGTGCGCCAGCACTGGCAGGGCGGCGCGTTCGGCGGGGGTCAGCGGGCGGTGGGCCTCATAGCCCGCCAGCATGGCGCGGGCGCTGGTGATGTTGAAGCTGCCGTCGGCCTCGAAGCACCAGGCGTTCAGCGCCACGGCGATGTCGTAGGCCAGGGCGTCGTTGCAGGCGAAATAGAAGTCGATGGCGCCCGCGAACTTGCCGCCCTGGTGGAAGAAGACGTTGTCCGGAAAGTAGTCGGCATGGATCACACCGCGGGGCAGGTCGGCGGGCCAGGCCGCGGCGATGCGTTCCAGGTCTGCCGCAATGACCGCCGCCAGGCCCGGCTTGAGCCCATCGGCCTCGTTCTTCAGGTTCGCGAACATCGGCCCCCAGGCCGCCTGGCCCAGATCGTTCGGCCGGCTCATCGCAAAACCGTCCGCCGCCAGGTGTAACCGAGCCAGGCCTTCGCCCGCCTCGCGGCAATGGGCGGCGGTCGGTCGGCGGACCGAGAGGCCGGGCAGGAAGGAGAAGATCGCGCAGGGCTTGCCGCGCACGCGCTTCAGCGCCTCGCCCTGGCGGTCCAGCATTGGCGTCGCGGACGGATAGCCGCGCTCGGCCAGCCAGTGGGTGAGGCCCAGGAAGTAGGGCAGCTCATCCTCACGGACCCGCTTCTCGTAGACGGTCAGGATGAACTGGCCAGCCTCCGTCTCCAGCAGAAAGTTGGAGTTCTCCACGCCTTCGGCGATCCCTTTGAACGCCAGCGGCGCCCCGAGATCGAAGTCGGACAGGAGGGCGTTCAGCTCCTCGTCGGAGATATCGGTGTAGACGGCCATGCTGGGGCCGGGATGCGGGAGCGCGGCCGCGCCGTCAAGCGTCGGTCGTCAGCTTTCGCGGCAGCTTGAAGCTCACGGTCTCGCGGACGGTCTCCACATCCTCGACGGTGACGTCGAAGACTTCGCCCAGCCGATCGATCAGGCCCTGGACCAGCAGCTCGGGCGCCGAGGCCCCGGCGGTGACGCCCACGCTGGAGGCGCCGTCCAGCCAGGCGAAGTCCAGACCGCTGGCGTCGTCGATCAGATAGGCGCCCTTGGCGCCCGAACGCTTGCCGACCTCGACCAACCGCACCGAGTTGGACGAGTTGGCCGAACCCAGCACCAGCAAGACGTCAGCCTGGGCGGCGACCTGCTTCACCGCGTCCTGGCGGTTGGTGGTGGCGTAGCAGATGTCTTCCTTGTGCGGAGCGGCGATGTCGGGGAAGCGTTCGCGCAGCGCCGCGACGATCTCGGCGGTGTCGTCCACTGACAAGGTTGTTTGGGTGGCGAAGGCCACGTTGGTCGCATCCATCGGCGTGTAGGCCCGGGCGTCCTCGACGGTCTCGATCAAGGTGACGGCGCCGTCCGGAAGCTGGCCCATGGTGCCGACCACTTCGGGGTGACCGGCGTGACCGATCAGCACGATCTCCATGCCGGCGTCGTAATGCCGCTGGGCCTCGACGTGGACCTTGGAGACCAGCGGGCAGGTAGCGTCGAGATAGAGCATCTGCCGGGTCTTGGCCTCGGCCGGCACCGACTTGGGCACGCCGTGCGCCGAGAACACCACCGGGCGATCCGTTGGGCACTCCGACAGCTCTTCGACGAAGACGGCGCCCAAATCCTTCAGGCGCTCGACCACGTGGCGGTTATGAACGATCTCGTGGCGGACATAGACCGGCGCGCCGTACTTCTCGATCGCGCGCTCGACGATCTGGATGGCGCGGTCGACGCCGGCGCAGAATCCGCGCGGCGTGGCCAGCAGGACCTTGAGCGGACGGCGGGGGCGGGGCTCTTGCAACATGGGCCGCAAACTAGGCGTTCGGGGCCGCGTTCGCCAGCCGCGTTGCGGCCTCAATCGATAGCCATTACTAGGGGCGTGCACGCGCAACGCCCGCAGGGGCCCGCGCCCTTTCTCTTTGGACGACCCTGATGCGCCGTTCCCTGATGCTGTTCGCCGCCGGCGTGATCCTGGCTGGAAGCGCCGTTCCTGAACTGGCGGCGGCTCAACGCCGTCCGAACGACCAGCAGAAGCAGGAACAAGAGGCCGCGAAGAAGAAGAAGCGCGACTCCGAGTGGAGCGACGTCCAGGCCCCGCTGCCGCAGCTGCGCAACGCCGGCCCATGCCCCTATGTGAAGGTGCTCTACGACGCCGCGCGCTATGTCGAGTTCAAGGACAACCGCGAGGCCTCGGCCAATGTCGGCTTTACCGGCGAGATCCAAGGGATCTCCGCGGGCTGCCAGTACAAGGACGACGAGCCGATCAAGGTGACGATGGAAATCCTCTTCGAGCTGGGCAAGGGCCCGCAGGCCGAGGGGACTTCGAAGAACTTCCGCTACTGGGTGGCGGTGACCAAGCGCGGCGACGCCGTGATGGCCAAGGAATACTTCGATCTGCCGATCAACTTCCCGGCCGGCCAGGATCGCATCTACGCGACCGAACAGATCGCCCAGATCACCATTCCGCGCGCCTCGGTGACGACCAGCGGCGCCAACTTCGAAGTCCTGGTGGGCTTTGACGTCACCCCGCAGATGGCGGCCTTCAACCGCGACGGCAAGCGCTTCCGGCTGAACGCCGGCCAAGCCGTCGCCGGGAACACCAACGAATCAAAATGAGCGACCTGAAGAGGGGCCTGAGCGAAGCGGTCGCCACCGCTTTCGCCGCGGCGGGACTGCCGGCCGAACTTGGCCGCGTGACGCCGTCCGACCGGCCCGACCTGGCGGACTTCCAATGCAATGGCGCCTTGCCCGCCGCCAAGGTGGCCAAGCGCGACCCGCGCGAGATCGCCGCCGAGGTGGTGGCCAAGCTGAGCGGTGATCCGCGGCTGGCTTCAGTCGAGGCCGCGGGCCTCGGCTTCATCAACATGCGGGTCAGCGACCAGGCGCTGTCGCAGCGGGCCAACGAAATCGCCGTCGATCCGCGTGTCGGAGCCCTGCAGGTTGCGACGCCCCGCAAGGTGATGGTCGACTACGGCGGCCCCAACGTCGCCAAGCCGATGCACGTGGGGCACCTGCGCTCCTCGATCATCGGCGAGTCGATCAAGCGCATCTATCGCTTCCGCGGCGACGAGGTGATCGGCGACGCTCACTTCGGCGACTGGGGCTACCAGATGGGCCTTTTGATCGGCGCCGTGTCCGACGAGGACGGGCAGATCGCGGCCGTAGTCCAGGCGCTGAACGGCAAGTCCGAGGTCAGCGCGCAGGAAGAGGCCGAGGCCTCCGCCCTGTTCGACAAGGTCACCCTCGGGGACCTCGACCGGCTGTATCCGCTGGCCGCGGCGCGCGGGAAGACCGAGCCGGAGTACCGCGATCGCGCGCGCAAGCTGACGGCCGAGTTGCAGGCCCGCAAGTCCGGCAACTACCTGCTCTGGCGGCACTTCGCCAAGGTCACCAAGGTGGCCCTGGAACGCGACTTTCACGCCCTCGGCGTCGACTTCGACCTCTGGAAGGGCGAGAGCGACGTCGACGACCTGATCAAGCCGATGGTCGAGGACCTGGAGGCCAAGGGCCTGCTGGTCGAGGACCAGGGCGCGCGCATCGTGCATGTCGCCGGTCCGAACGAGACCAAGAAGAAGAAGCTGCCTGACGGTTCGGTAGTTGTCGTGCCCAGCCCCGACCCGCTGCTGGTGGTGTCGTCTGAAGGCTCGGCCATGTACGGCACGACCGATCTGGCGACGATCCTCGACCGCAAGCAGAGCTTTGGTCCCGACCAGGTCCTCTATGCGGTCGACCAGCGTCAGGCCGATCACTTCGAGATCGTGTTCCGCGCCGCCTACCTGGCCGGATATGCCGAGAAGGGCAGCCTGGAGCACGTCGGCTTCGGGACCATGAACGGGACCGACGGCAAGCCGTTCAAGACCCGCGAAGGCGGCGTCCTGAAGCTGAACGACATGATTGTCATGACCCGCGACAAGGCGCGCGAGCGCCTGCACGAGGCGGACCTGGGCAGCGAACTGGATCCGGACACCTTCGAGGACACCGCCCACAAGGTCGCCGTCGCGGCGCTGAAGTTCGCCGATCTGCAGAACTTCCGCGGCACTTCCTACGTCTTCGACCTCGACCGCTTCTCCAGCTTCGAAGGCAAGACCGGCCCCTATCTGCTGTACCAGGCCGTGCGGGTGAAGTCGGTACTGCGCCGCGCTGCCGAGGAGGGCGCGAGCGCCGGTGAGATCGTTGTCTCAGAGCCGGCCGAACGCGATCTGGTCCTGTTGCTCGACGCCTTCGATCAGGCGCTGATCGACGCCTACGACAAGAAGGCGCCGAACTTCGTAGCCGAGCACGCCTACAAGCTGGCCCAGGCGTTCTCGAAGTTCTACGCGGCCTGCCCGATCCTCTCGGCGGCGTCGCCGGTCAAGGCCTCGCGCCTCGCGCTGGCCCAGACCACCTTGCGCCAACTCGAACAGGCGCTGGACCTGCTGGGCATCGAGGCGCCCGCGCGCATGTAGCCCTTGGGGCGCCGGTCAGACGTCCCAGGCTTGCACGGTGACTTGGTTGCGGATGCGTCCGTGGTCCAGGTCGAGCATAGCGGTGCAGAACACCTTGGTCCCGTCGGGGTAGGCGCATGACTCGCTGAACGCCATGTGCTCGCCGTCCGCCACGGCCGTCTCCAACTGGTGGGTCATCGCCCGGCTGCAGACGTCCTGGTAGTAGCGGGCGATCTGGTCCTTGCCGCGCAATTCCATCGGCGCGCTGGGCGTGTGATCGCGGTCGATGATGTGGATTACGGCGTCTTCGTCGTAGAAGCCGATCAAGGCCGAAGCGTCCCGGCCCTCGAGCGCCAGCTTTAGATTGCCTGGTGTGATTGAGGTCATGTCGTCGCCTCCGCCAAGCCGGGCCGAAGCCTCGCGGCCGAGAGCGACCGCCGTCGCGCTTGGCGCCGGAAATCTACCACGCGGCGCCTCGCCTCGCGACGGTCGCGCACAGATCATCACAAGTCCATGCGCCTCGGAGCATGCTGCATTGACTTGCCCGCTCGCTTCGAACAGGTTCGCGCCGACTCTCGCGGGAGAGATCGGGCCCTTCGGGGTCCGGAGCCGAAGGCGCAACCGCCCCGGAAACGCTCAGGCAAAAGGACCGCGCGAGCTGATGAACGCTGGAAAGTAGCGCCGGGAGACCGGAGCTCGCCGAAGGAGCAAGGGGAGTCTTCCCCGAAATCTCTCAGGCCCAAGGACAGCGGGGGCGCGAACGTGGCGAGGGATCGATCCCGCGCGCGCTCGCGAGATCATCAGCCGGAGTCCAGTCGTGTCCGATCAGAACCTGAAGTTCACCCCGCTCTATGAAGCCCATGTGACCGCCGGCGCGCGCATGGTGCCGTTCGCCGGCTATTCCATGCCGGTCCAGTACAAGGACGGCGTGCTCAAGGAGCACCTTTGGACGCGTGAGAACGCCGGCCTGTTCGACGTCTCGCACATGGGGCAGGCGCGGCTGCGCGGAGTTTCGCCGCTGTCGGCCTTCGAGGAGGTCACGCCTGGCGACTTCATCGGCCTCAAGCCTGGCAAGCAGCGCTATTCCGTCCTGCTCAACAAGAAGGGCGGCGTAATCGACGACCTGATGGCCGCCCGTCCGGACGACGACGGCCTGTTCGTGGTGGTCAACGGCGCCTGCAAGGACAACGACTTCAAGGTCATCGACGACGAGCTGGCCGGCCAGGTGCGGATTGAACGCCTAGAGGACCGCGCGCTGCTGGCGCTGCAAGGGCCCAAGGCCGCCGAAGTGCTGGTCGCCCACGCGCGGGAAGTCGCAGGCATGGTGTTCATGGACGCCCGGTCGATGAGCGCGTTCGGGACCGACGCCATCGTCTCGCGCTCAGGCTACACCGGCGAGGACGGCTACGAGATCTCGGTGCCGGCTTCGGAAGCCGCACGCATCTGGAGCCTCTTGCTGGCCAACGAGCGCGTGCGTCCGATCGGCCTGGGGGCCCGCGATTCCCTGCGCCTGGAAGCGGGCCTGCCGCTCTATGGCCACGACGTCGACGAATCCGTCAGCCCGATCGAGGCGGACCTGGGCTTCGCCGTCTCCAAGAAGCGTCGCGACGCCCGCGACTTCCCGGGCGCGGCTCGCATCGCCAAGGAACTGGCCGAAGGCGTCAGCCGCAAGCGCGTCGGCATGGTGGTGCTGGAAGGCGCCCCTGCCCGCGAGGGCGCAGAGATCGCCGATGAGGCCGGAAACGTCGTCGGCGTCGTGACGTCCGGCGGCTTTTCGCCCAGCCTGGGCAAGCCAATCGCCATGGGCTTCGTGCCGCCGGCGTTGGCGCAGGCAGGTACGAAGGTCAAAGTCATCGTTCGGGGCAAGGCCCAGACCGCCGAGGTCACAGCCATGCCCTTCGTTCCCCACCGCTATATCCGCAAGCTCTGAGGAGGGCTGCCCAGATGCGTTTCACTAAGGACCATGAGTGGGTCGTCCTTGAGGGCGACGTGGCCACCATTGGCATCACCGCCTATGCCGCCGAACAGCTCGGCGACGTGGTGTTCGTCGAGGTCCCGGAGGCCGGCAAGGCCGTGAAGACCGGCGACGGTCTGGCCGTGGTCGAGAGCGTCAAGGCCGCCTCCGACGTCTACGCCCCGATCTCGGGCGAGGTGGTCGAGGGCAACGCCGCTCTGGGCGACGCGCCGGAGACGGTCAACGACCAGCCGGAAGGCTCGGGCTGGTTCGCCAAGCTCAAGGTCGCCGACAAGGCTGAGTACGAGGCGCTGATGGATCGCGCCGCCTACGAAGACTACCTCGGCACGCTTTAAGTCATCCCAGCCGCACGTCCCGGCTGACTGGGACGTGCGGGGAGCATCCCTATGAGATACCTGCCCCTCTCTCCCGCCGACCGCGCCGAAATGTTGGCGACCATCGGCGTCGGCTCGATCGACGACCTGTTCGCCGACGTGCCCGCAGCTGCCCGCCGCAAGGACCTGTTCGATCTGCCGCTGCACGCAGGCGAGATGGAGGTGGAGCGTGAGCTCGCCGGCCTGGCCGCGATGAACCGTCCGGCCGGCGCCGGTCCGTTCTTCTGCGGGGCGGGGGCCTACAAGCACCATGTGCCGGCCACTGTGGACCACATCATCCAGCGGTCGGAATTCCTGACCAGCTACACGCCGTATCAGCCGGAAATCGCCCAGGGCACGCTGCAGGTCCTGTTCGAGTTCCAGACCCAGGTCGCGGCCCTGACCGGCCTCGATGTGGCCAACGCCTCGATGTACGACGGCTCCACCGCCTGCGCCGAAGCGGTGATGATGGCCCAGCGGGTCACCCGCCGTAAGAAGGCCGTCCTGTCGGGCGGCCTGCATCCGCACTACGCAGCCACCACCCAGACCATCGCCCACGCTGAGGGCATGGATATCGTTCGCCAGCCGGTGGCGATCGACGCCGAGGCCGCTGTGCTGGAAGCGATCGACGCCGACACCGCGGCAGTCGTGGTGCAGACCCCGAACGTCTTCGGCGTCGTCACAGACGTGACCAAGATCGCCGAAGCCGCCCACGCCGCCGGCGCTCTGCTGATCGTCGTGACGACCGAGGCGGTCTCCTATGGCCTGCTGAAGTCGCCGGGCGAAATGGGCGCCGACATCGCCGTGGCCGAAGGCCAGTCGATCGGCAACGGCCTGAACTTCGGCGGCCCCTATGTCGGCCTCTTCGCCTGCCGCGAGAAGCTGGTGCGGCAGATGCCGGGCCGGCTCTGCGGCGAAACCGTCGACGCCGACGGCCGCCGCGGCTTCGTGCTGACGCTGTCGACCCGCGAGCAGCACATCCGCCGCGAGAAGGCGACTTCGAACATCTGCACCAATTCGGGGCTCTGCGCCCTGGCCTTCACCATCCACTTGTCGCTGCTGGGCGAGCGCGGGCTGCGCGAGCTGGCGGCGCTGAACCATTCACGGGCCCGCGAACTGCGCGACGCCCTGGCCGCCGTGCCGGGCGTCGAGGTGTTGACCCCGCGCTTCTTCAACGAGTTCGCGATCCGCCTGAAGGGCGATGCGGCCAAGACCGTCGAGGCGCTGCTGGCCGATGGCGTCGTGGCCGGCGTGCCGTTCTCGCGGCTCGATCCAGCTGCCGGACTGGACGACGTCCTGCTGGTCGCGGCGACCGAAACCACCACCACTCAAGACATCCAAGCCTTCGCCCAGGCGCTGGCCGGGAGGACTGCCTAATGACCATGCAAAACGTTGGCCGCCCGACCCGTCCTGAAGCCGACAGCTCGGCCGAGGGCTTCGCCTCTCTGAACGGCGGCCGCGGCCTGCTGCAGGACGAGGCGCTGATTTTCGAACTGGGCGGCTGGGACAAGACCGGCGTCGACCTGGCCCCGGCGGCGCAGGACGCTTCCGACCTGGGCGACCTGGTGCGCGCCGCGCCGATCGGCCTGCCGGGCCTCTCGGAGCCGGAAGCCATGCGCCACTATGTGCGCCTGTCGCAGAAGAACCATGCGATCGATCTGGCGCTCTATCCGCTGGGCTCGTGCACGATGAAGCACAACCCGCGCCTGAACGAGAAGATGGCGCGGCTAGCCGGGTTTTCCGACCTGCATCCGCTGGCCCCGCAATCGACCGTCCAGGGCGCCCTGGCGCTGATGGATCGCCTCGCTCACTGGCTGAAGACCCTGACCGGCATGCCGGCGGTGGCGCTGTCGCCAAAGGCCGGCGCCCACGGCGAGCTCTGCGGCCTGCTGGCCATCAAGGCGGCTCACGAGGCCAAGGGGCAGGGGCATCGCCGCACCGTGCTGGTGCCGACCTCGGCCCACGGCACCAATCCGGCCACCGCCGCCTTCGTCGGCTATTCGGTGGTCGAGATCGCCCAGACCGACGACGGCCGTGTCGACATCGCCGATCTGGCGGCCAAGCTCTCGCCCGAGGTGGCGGCGATCATGGTCACCAACCCGAACACCTGCGGGCTGTTCGAGCGCGACATCCTGGAAATCTCGCGCCTGACCCATGAGGCCGGCGCGTACTTCTACTGCGACGGCGCCAATTTCAACGCCATCGTCGGCCGGGTGCGCCCGGGTGACCTGGGCGTCGACGCCATGCACATCAACCTGCACAAGACCTTCTCGACGCCGCACGGCGGCGGCGGTCCGGGCGCAGGCCCGGTGGTGCTGTCGGAGGCCCTGGCGCCGTTCGCTCCGGCCCCCTGGGTGGTCGCGGGCGAGGGCGGCTTCAAGCTGATCGAGGAGACCATCGAGGAAGCCGGTCAAGGCTTTGGCCGGATGAGCGCCTTCCACGGCCAGATGGGCATGTTCGTGCGGGCCTACGCGTACATGGTCAGCCATGGGACCGACGGCCTGCGGCAGGTGGCCGAGGACGCCGTGCTCAACGCCAACTACATCAAAGCGCGGCTGTCCCCGGTAATGAGCCCGGCGTTCCCGGAAGGGCCGTGCATGCACGAGGCGCTGTTCGACGACAATTGGCTGGAAGACACGGGCGTCACCACGCTCGACTTCGCCAAGGCGATGATCGACGAGGGCTTCCACCCGATGACCATGTACTTCCCGCTGGTTGTCCACGGAGCGATGCTGATCGAGCCGACTGAGACCGAACCGAAGCATGAGCTGGATCGTTTCTGTGATGCGCTCACTGCCCTGGCCCATGCGGCGAAGGCGGGCGACGCGGCTCGGTTCAAGGCGGCGCCGCACCTGGCGCCGTTGCGCCGACTGGACGAAACCCTAGCTGCTCGCAAGCCGCGCCTAACGTGGCGGCCGGATGACAAGGGTGTGTCCCCCGCGCCTCTAGCGGCTGAATAGCCACGGGTGGACGAAAATTAACGGCAGGATCGTCTTTACGACTCCCTGATACGTTCTCATATCGGCAGGACGCCCGACCGCTGGTCCTCCCCAGTTCGGCGCGCGGGCTTATTCCAGGTTGAACAACGTGTCACTCGCCATGCCTAGCGTGCGCGGTCATCGCGCCACCGACGACGTCACTCGCGATCTCGCGGGACGGCTCGTGCGCTTTGGGCTGGTCGTCGTTGGCGCTCTCGTCGTCATCGCCGGCATCCTGATCGCCCCGCTGCCGGGGCCGGGTGGGATCCCGGTGATCGTGGTCGGCCTGATGGTGATCCTGCGCAATTCGTTCAAGGCGCGACGGCAGTTCGTCCGCCTGCATCACGCGCACCCGCGGGTGATCTCACCGATCCGGCGGCTGCTGCGGCGTGACCCGCAAATCCTGAAAATGTCCTGGCATCAGGCTTTGAAGATCGAACGTCTTCTGGCGCCTAAGGGCCTTCGCTTCTTGGTTCGAGGCCGGCGCCTTTTCAGACGCCGGCCCTAAACCCGGACCTACTGGAGCTTGGAGCCCAGCTGGCTGATCGCGCGATCGACCAGCGGGTCAGACTTCACGGCCGAGAGGCGCTTGGTCAGCACCACTTCGGCGGCCTGGGCCGCCAGGTCGGCGGCGGCGGCCTTCACCTCGGCCGCGGCTTGCGCCTCGGCGTTGGCGATCTTGCGTTCGGCCAGTTGCTGACGGCGAGCCAGGCTCTCCTCCAGCTTCGCCTTCGCGTCGGCCTCGTAGCGACGGGCCTCCTCGTGGGCGGCGGCCAGCATCTCCTTGGCCTGTACCTCGGCTTCCGCACGCTCGGTCTTGAGTTGGGCCAGCAGGCGCTGGGCTTCCTCACGGATCCGGGCGGCTTCGTCCAGGTCGGCCTGGATCTTGGATGTCTTGGCGTCCAGGGCGGCGTTGATCGCCTTCGGGGCCTTGGCCACGAAGATCACGATGCCCAGGAAGATGAGCAGGCCAATGCCAACCCATGTTTCGGCTTCTGCGAGCAACTCAGGCATCAGGCGGCTCCTTGAACGCGGGCGGTGAGCGCCGCGTCGATCTCGGCCCCGGTCACCTTCTGACCGGTCAGCTTCTCGACCATGGCCTGAGCCGTCTCGCCGGCGATGCCGCGGACGTTGGACATGGCCTGGTCGCGCAGACCGCGGATGCGGGTTTCGGCCTCATCCATCTGAGCTTGCAGGCGCTCGTCCTCAGCCTTTTGGCTGCGGGCCAGTTCGCCGGCGGCCTTGGCCTTGGCTTCGACGGCGAGACCACGCGCGCGGGCGCGGGCTTCGTCGATCTCGGCTTGGGCGGCCTTGGCTTGCGCCTCGGCCTCGGCCTGGACGCTACGCGCCTGGTTCACCGCGTCGGCGATGGTGGCGGCGCGGTCGTCCTGGATCTTGCGGAGCCGCGGCACGAAGACCTTGGCCAGCAGGACGTAGAGGACGGCGAAGATGAGGAAGAGCCAGACGATCTGACCGCCCCAGTATTCCATTCGGAACTGGGGCAGACCGCCGCTCGCTTCGCCACCGTGAGCGGCGGCGACTTCCGTCGTGCCGGCCGGAGCGTTGGCCCCGTGCTCGACGCCGTCGGTATCGGCGTGGGTAGTGGTCTCGGCGGCCATAAGGCTTAGGCGTCCTTAAAAACGCAGGTCAGGGCGCGGCGTTGTCGACGCGCCCCTCGGGACCTGCGGATCTGGCTTTAGGAGAACAGGATGAGCAGGCCGAGCACGAAGGCCAGAATGCCCAGAGCTTCGGTCAGAGCCGCGCCGAGGATCAGGTTGGTGAACTGGCCGCCGGCGGCCGACGGGTTGCGCGTGGCGCCCGCCAGGAAGTGGCCGAAGATGGTGCCGACGCCGACGCCGGCGCCGATCATGCCGAGGGTCGCCAGGCCAGCGCCGATGTACTTAGCGGCTTGCGGATCCATAGTTTTCAGTCCCGTTTGAAGTTGAAGAGGTAGAGTTGCTGTTCGGCGATCAGTGGTGATGGCCGAGGTTGACCACGTCGTTGAGATAGACGCAGGCCAGAACCGCGAAAACGAAGGCCTGCAGGAAGGCCACCAGGAACTCCAGCGCCGTCAGAGCCACGACGCCGCCCAGCGACAGCGCGGCGGCCGCGAAGCCCAGGCTGGCGACACCGCCGGTCATGCCCAAGGCGGTCAGCGAGACGACGAAGCCAGCGAACACCTTCAGGGCCACGTGGCCGCCGAGCATGTTGCCGAACAGACGCAGAGCCAGGGTGACCGGGCGCAGCAGGAAGGAGAGGATCTCGATCGGAGTGACCAGGATCAGCATGTACCAGGGGATGCCGGCCGGGACGAACAGCTTGTACATGTTCGCGCCGTTGCGCAGCACGCCGTAGAGGATGACGATCAGGATGGTCATGACGGCCAGCGAGGCGGTGACCGCCAGTTGCGAGGTCGCCGTGAAGACCAGGAACAGGCCCAGCATGTTCATCGCCAGGATGAACATGAACAGGGTGAAGATGTACGGGAAGAACTTCCGGCCTTCGTGGCCGATGATCCCGACGACAAGGTCGTCGATATAGCTGAAGACCCCCTCGCCGATGACCTGCAAGCGGCCCGGTACGACGGCGGCCTTGGCGGTGGTCACCGCAAAGAACACAACGACCAGGGTCGCGGCCAGCAGCATGGCGACGGTCGAATTGGTAATCGACAGGTCGATAGCGCCGATGCCCGGAAGGGTGATGGCGGGCAGATCCAGCACCTTCTGGATCTCAAACTGATGCATCGGGTCGGCCATGCCGCCTCGAACTCCTTCAATCGTCCTCGTCGTCGGGGGGGAGATCCTGAGGCGGACCCCACTCCCTCGCCGCTTCGGCGGACATGCGCTGAGCCGAACTAACGGCCATCCAAATCGAAACTCCGAAGCCCACCAGGACTCCGATGATCATCCCCCAAGGCGCCGTCTTAAGAACAACGTCCGCCCCGGCGCCGAAGCCCAGCCCCACAAAGACGCCGCCTATCAGCACGCCCATGAGGCGATAGCCGTAGCCGGCGGCTTGGGAGCCATAGTCGCGCGGCGTCTGAGCCGTACGCTGTTCCAGCGCAGCAGCCCTTTCGTCGAGGCTCCTGATAGCCTCGTCGCGCGAATTTTCCGGATGCGGCATGCGTTGCGGCCTAAAGGACCACGACGTCGCCCGCCGCGGCCGGGGCTTCAAGTCGCGCGGAACCTATAGACGCGGGTGCAGTGCGTCAAGGCTGGGGTTGTGTGATTTAGGGTATTGTATTCGTTACATAATCTGGCGTCGCGACAACTCGTCCTGCCGCCCCTGCGACCGTATGGCGGACCTGGGCGCCGGACGGGGCCGGGATTCCCTTGCGGAACGCCCGTCTATTGCGCCGCCATGGCCTCGGCTTGACGCAGATCGACGGAGACCAACTGCGACACTCCGCGCTCGGCCATGGTCACCCCGAACAGCCGATCCATGCGAGCCATGGTCACCGGATTGTGGGTGATGGTGATGAATCGGGTCTCGGTGCGCCGGCGCATCTCGTCGAGCAGGTTGCAGTAGCGATCGACATTGGCGTCATCGAGCGGGGCGTCCACCTCGTCCAGGACGCAGATCGGCGCCGGCTGGGCGAGGAACACGCCGAAGATCAGGGCGCAGGCGGTCAGCGCCTGCTCGCCGCCGCTCATCAGGCTCATGGTCGAGAGCCGCTTGCCGGGCGGGCAGGCGTAGATTTCCAGGCCGGCTTCCAGCGGATCGTCGGATTCGACCAGCCTGAGCTCGGCCTGGCCGCCCTGGAACAGGGCCTGGAAGAGCGCCTTGAAGTGCTCGTTGATGACCTCGAAGGCGGCCAGCAGCCGTTCACGGCCTTCGCCGTTCAGCTCGTCGATGCCTTGGCGCAGGCGGGCGATGGCCCCGGTCAGGTCGGCGCGCTCGCTGAGCATGGTCTCCAAGCGGGCAGCGTGCTCGTTGGCCTCTTCCTCGGCGCGCAGGTTCACCGCCCCGATCGAGTCGCGCTGGCGTTCGAGATTGTAGAGGTGAGCCTCCATGCCGCCGGCGTCGGTCGGGATGGCGACTGCCTCGTCCGACAACTTGCGGCCCAGTTGCTCGGGCTCAATGCGGGCGGTCTCGCGGATCTGGCCGGTAATCTCGGCCAAGCGCTCGATGGCGGCTTCCAGCTTGGCGGCAAGGGAGGCGCGCAATTCGCGGGCTTGCCCGGCCGCGCCTTCGGCGGCGCGCAAGGCGCGGTCGGCCTGGGTGCGGGCGGCCTCGGCCTGAGCCAGGGCGTCGGAGGACTGGGCGCGGCGGGCCTCTGCGGCGGCCAGTTCGTCGAGCAGTTTGCCGAGCCGTTCCTGATGCGAGGCCGGAGCTTCCTGCGCCTTGTCGAGATTGGCCTGCACCTTGGCGCGGCCCTCGGCCAGATCGTCCAGGCGACGAGTGGCGGCCTTGCCGCGGCGGGTCCAGTCGTCGGCGTCGCGCTTGAGGTTCTCGTGACGGCGAGCGCGGCCGTCCCGTTCGCGCACTTCCTGCTCCAGCTCCGAGCGCGCGGCGGCGGCGGTCTCGCGGGCCGGGCCGGCGGCGGCACGCGCTGCGAGCAGGCGCTCGGCGACGTCGCCGGCCTCGCCGTCGCTGGAGGTTTCCGCGATCGCCACGGCCAGGATCGCCTCGGCGTCGGTGAGCTCAGCCTCGAAGCGGCCGATCATGTCGTCCAGCGACTGGGCCTGCGCCTCGCGGCGGGTGGCCTCGCGGTCCAGCTTCTCAAGGGTTCCGCGCGCCGCGGAGACCTTCTGTTCGGCGACCGGCGGCTCACGGCGGGCGTTGCGTACGGCGTCCTCGGCGGTGCGCATGCGGGTGCTGGCGGCCTGCAGGGCCTCCTTGGCGGAGGCCGCCTTGGGCGAGATCGACTCGATCTCGGTTTCCACCTCGGCCAGCCGGGTCTTCTGCTCCATGCGGATGGCGGCCGGCTTGGGCGCGTCGGCGCGGGCGACGAAACCGTCCCAGCGCCAGAGGTCGCCCTCCTTGGAGACCAGTCGAGCGCCGGGCGGCAGCAGCGACTGCAGTCGGTCGCCATCCTCGCGCGCCACCACGGCGATGTAGGCAAGGCGGGCGGCCAGGGCTTCGGGAGCCTTGACCTTCGCAGTCAGCGGCTCGGCCCCATCGGGCCAGGTCGCGGGCGAAGCCTCGCCGCCGCCCCAGTAGGCGGGCGCCTTCGGATCCAGCGCGGCGTCCAGGTCGTCGCCGAGCGCAGCGGCGACCGCGCGTTCGTAGCCGCGCGCGGGGGCCACGGAGTCCAGAGCCGGGGCGAAACCGGCCCGGCGCTGCTGGGCGACGATCTGCGCCAGCGCGCGGGCTTCGGCGGTCAGCCGGCCGAGTTGCTCGTCCTGGCGGCGTGAGGCCTCGCGCGCCTCGGCCTCGGCGGCGGCGGCCTTGCCGCGCTCCTCCTCGGCGGCCTCGAGCGCCGCGCGCAGGGCGGTGAGCGCGGCCTGGGCGCGGTCGAGTTCGGCCCGAGCGTCTTCGATCTGCGGTGTCACCGCCGGCCCGAGCTGAGCGCGTTCGGACTTGGCTTGGTCGAGGGCGCGACGGGTGCGGGCGACGCGGTTCTGGGCTTCGTCGACGCGGGCGGCGCCGGCGCGGCGGCGAGCCTCGTCGGCGGCGGCCTGGGCGGCCAGCTCTTCGACCGCCTTGTCGGCGGCGATGCGGGCTTGCTCGGCGGCGCGGGCCGCGGCTTCCAGTTCGGGGACCCGTTCGGGCGCGGCGGCGATGGCCGCTTCCAGCGCTTCCAGGTCTTCGGCCATGCGCGCCAAGGCGTGGTCGGCGTCGTGGGCGATCTGGGTCTCACGGGCGCGGTCGGCGTCGATGCGGCCGAGATCGGCGCTCAGCCGCTCGACCTCCGCGGCCAGGGCCTCGCCCTCGCGCTCCAGCCGGTCCTTGTCGATCGCCAGACGGTTGAGGATGGCGGCGGCGATGGTCTCGGCCTCGCGCAGCGGCTTGATGGCTTCCTCGGCCTGGGCCGCCCGGGTCGTGGCTGCAGCGGCTTCGCGAGTGTTGGCTTCCACGGCGGCGGCGGCGGCGGCGGCGTCTTCGCGCAGGCGGGCGGCGGCGTCGCGGGCCTCGGACCAGCGCGAGAACAGCACGGCGCCCTGCAAGGCGCGGATCTCCGCGGACAGCTTCTTGTAGCGTTCGGCCTGGCGGGCCTCGCGCTTCAGGCGGTTCAGCGCGCTCTCCAGCTCACGCGATACGTCGTCGAGGCGCGCCAGGTTGGTTTCGGCCGCCCGCAGCCGCAACTCGGCCTCGTGGCGGCGGGAGTGGAGGCCCGAGACGCCGGCCGCCTCTTCCAGGATCAGGCGGCGGTTCTGCGGCTTGGCGGCGATCAGTTCGGAGATCTGGCCCTGGCGGACCAGGGCCGGCGAGTTGGAGCCGGTGGAGGCGTCCGCGAACAGCAACTGGACGTCGCGGGCGCGAACCTCGCGGCCATTGATCTTGTAGGTCGATCCGGCGCCCTTATCGATCCGCCGGACCACCTCCAGCACCGGCGTGTCGTTGAAGGCTGGCGGCGCGCGGCGGTCGCTGTTGTCGATGGTCAGGGTGACCTCGGCGTGGTTGCGCGAGGCGCGGGCCCCGGAGCCGGCGAAGATCACGTCGTCCATGCCGCCGGCGCGCATCGCCTTGGCGGAATTGGCCCCCATCACCCAGCGCAGCGCTTCCAGCAGGTTCGACTTGCCGCAGCCGTTCGGCCCGACGATGCCCGTGACTCCGGGCTCGATCCGAAATTCCGTCGGATCGACGAAGGACTTGAACCCGGAGAGTCTGAGGCGCTGGAAGTGCACGGGCCCGGGGCGCCTCCCTATCGCTTGGAGGCCGCGGCCACAGCCGCGTCGAGATCTGCGGCGCTCATCTCGCCTTCCTTCACCTTCTTGCCGTTGAAGAAGAAGGTCGGCGTGCCGCTGATGGCGCCTTCTTGTGCGGCCTTATTCACTCGGGTCTGCATTGCTTCCAGGGCGGCCTGATCGGTGATGCAGGCCTTGACCTGTTCCTCGCCCAGCCCGCCGGCGGCGCCGGCGCGGACAATCGAGGCCAGCGCGTTGCCGGTCGTGGACCATTCCGGAAACTCGCGAAACATCGCATCGACGACGGTGAAGTACTTGTCCTTGCCGGCGCAGCGCGCGGTCATGAAGCCGGCGGCGGCCACCTCATGCGGCGCGGTCAGGATCTCGCGCAGCGTGTAGTGCACCTTGCCGGTGTCGATGTACTTCTTCTTGAAGGGCGGGAAGATCTCGTTGTTGAAGGTCGCGCAGTGGCTGCAGCTCAGCGAGGCGTACTCGACCATCTTCACCTTGGCGCTCGGCTTGCCAAGGGTCATGTCGCCGACGGCCGGCGGCGGCGCAGCCAGCGCCGAACCGCCTGCAAAGGCTAGCGTCGCGAGGACGGCTATGGCGATGCGGCGGTTCGGCTTGGTCATGGCTACTTCGAGGCCTCGGCGATGGCCGCGTCGAGCTCGGACATGCTCATCTCGCCTTCTTTCACGGTCTTGCCGTTGATCTTGAAGGTCGGGGTGGCCGCGATCTTGTCGGTCTTGATGGCCTTTTCGACGCGGGCGTCCAGCGCCTTCAGGGCCGCCTCGTCGGTGATGCAGGCGTTGAACTGCTCTTCCGTCAGGCCCGCCGATTGAGCGGTGCGAAGCAGCACGCCGCGCATGTCGCCGGTGGTGAACATCTCTTCCTGGGCGTGGAAGATCGCGTCGGTGACGTTGAAGTACTTATCCTTGCCGGCGCAACGGGCGATCAGGAAGCCGGCGGCGGCGACCTGGTTCGGCGGGGTCAGGAATTCCTTGAAGGTGTAGTGCACCTTGCCGGTGTCGATGTACTTCTTCTTGAACTCCGGGAAGACCTCGTTGTTGAACTTGCCGCAGTGGCTGCAGGTGAGTGAGGCGTACTCGGTCATCTTCACCTTGGCGTTCGGATCGCCCAGGGTCATGTCGGCGGTGTCGGCAGCCCCGCCGCCGCTCTTGGAGCAGCCGGCCAGGGCGAGCGCGCCCAGGGCCGCGACGACGAGAAGACGACGGTTGAAGTTCGGCATTTGCACCTCTGCGGAAGTCCGAATGATTGAGTAAAGCGCGATTCCCGGCCGCAGGAACGTGGCGGCTGACTCAAAGTCAACCGGGGGTGCGCCGCATAACGCCCCGACCCAAGCTGAGCAATGCGGCTTTCAGAGGGCCGTCGGGGGCCTTGTCCAGACCCTTGTTCAGTTCGGCCTCGGCCGCGGCGTCGAGCGGCGCGGTCCGGCGGCGGGCCGGCTTGGCGGCGTCGGCGCTCGTGGCGCGCAAGGGTCCTTGCACGATGCGCAGCTTGTTCACCGCGCCCTCGCCGAGGAAGAGGTTCACCCGTGCGACGATCTCTGGGGCCTGATGCTGGATCAGGGCGGCCGAAGCGCCGGCGACACGGATCTCCAGCGCGCCGGGCCCGCCGCCGCGCGGCTTGCTGAGCTTCACCGGCTCGGTGCGCTTGGCGATCTCGGGCCCGACGATCTCGCGCCAGCGAGCCTGTAGCGCGCCTGGGCCCTGGCCGTACTTGGCGTCCAGTTCCTTGAGCAGCTTGGAGAGCCCGCGCGCGGCGACCGGCGGCGGCCGGTGCTGCGGCCGCGTGCGCTTGCGCGAGAGGATCGCGGCGGCTTCGGCGTGAGTGGGCAGCGGGCGAGGCATTGTACGCACTCTACAACAGGGCTCCCCGTCGAGGCGAGGATCGGTTAGCGAGGGAGGGTGAGCCCCGAGACCCTGCGCGCCCGACTGCTGGCCTGGTACGACGCCAACGCCCGCGACCTGCCTTGGCGGGTTGGGCCGGCCGATCAGGCCGTTGGCGTGCGCGCCGATCCTTATCGGGTCTGGCTATCGGAGGTGATGCTGCAGCAGACCACCGTGCCGCACGCCGCTCCCTACTTCCTGAAGTTCATCCGCCGCTGGCCGAGCGTCGCGGACCTGGCGGCCGAGGACGACGGCGAGGTGATGGCCGCCTGGGCCGGGCTTGGCTACTACGCCCGGGCCCGCAACCTGCTGGCCTGCGCGAGGGCTGTGGCGCGGGGCCATGGCGGGGTGTTTCCCGATACGGAAGAAGGGCTTAGGTCGTTGCCAGGACTGGGGCCCTATACCGCCGCCGCGGTCGGGGCGATCGCCTTCGACCTGCCGACCAACGTGGTCGACGGCAATGTCGAGCGGGTGATGGCGCGGCTGTTCGCGGTCGAGGCGCCGATGCCCGAGGGCAAGGCCGACCTCAAGACCCTGGCCGGCGCGCTGGTCCGCAACGAGCGGCCCGGCGACTGGGCGCAGGCGCTGATGGACCTGGGGGCCACGGTCTGCCGTCCCAAGGCCCCGCTGTGCGACCGCTGCCCGCTGGCCGAGGGCTGCGCAGGGCTGGCCGGCGGCGAGCCGGAGACCTATCCGCGCAAGACCCCGAAGGCCGCGCGGCCGCACCGCAACGGCGTGGCCTATATCCTCACGCGTGGAAGCGAGGTGGCGCTGGTGCGACGACCGCCGAAGGGGTTGCTCGGCGGAATGCTGGCCCTGCCGACCAGCGACTGGCGGGCGATCGGGTGGACCGACGCCGAGGCGGCCGCCGCTGCGCCTGCGTTCGCCGACTGGCGGGCAGTGGGCGAGGTCGAGCACGTGTTCACGCACTTCAGCCTGACCCTGCGCCTGATGCGCGCCGAGGGCGATGCGGACGGCGTGATCTGGACCCCGCGCGCAGGCCTCGAGGCCCTACCGAGCGTGTTTCTGAAGGCGGCGCGAGCGGGGCTGGGCAACCTGCTCTAGGCCTGCGGCATCGCCGAGCGGATCTTGGCGCGCAGCACGTCGATCGGGGCCAGGCCCTTGTCCGACTTGAAGTGCCAGTAGGTCCAACCGTTGCAGGCCGGCGCCGATTGCACCATCGCCCCGACCTTGTGGATCGAGCCGGAGAGGTCGCCGACCACCAGGCTGCCGTCAGCGCGCACGCGGGCCATGCGCTCGCCCTTGGGGCAGTAGAGCGCGTCGCCGGGGCTGAGCAGGCCAGCTTCCAGCACCTGGCCGAAGGGCACGCGCGGCTCGGACTTCTTGGAGCCGGTGACCTCAAGGTCGCCAGGAGCGATCGGGATGATCTTCGAGATCCGCTCGCGGGCGAGCTTCACGTACTTCTCTTCCTGCTCCAGGCCGATGTAGCGACGGCCGAGGCGCTTGGCCGCCGCGCCGGTGGTGCCGGTGCCGAAGAACGGGTCGAGGATGATGTCGCCGGGCTTGGTCGAGGCCAGGATCACCCGGTGCAGCAGGGCTTCCGGCTTCTGCGTCGGATGGGCCTTGGCGCCGTTCTCGTCCTTCAGGCGCTCTTCGCCGGTGCACAGCGGGAAGGTCCAGTCCGAGCGCATCTGAACGTCGTCATTGGCCATCTTCATGGCGTCGTAGTTGAAGGTGTAGCGGCGCGAGCCGCGGCCCTTTGCGGCCCAGATCAGGGTCTCGTGGGCGTTGGTGAACCGGGTGCCCTTGAAGTTCGGCATCGGGTTGGTCTTGCGCCAGACGATGTCGTTCAGCAGCCAGAACCCCAGGTCCTGCAAGGTGGCGCCGACCCGGAAGATGTTGTGGTAGCTGCCGATCACCCACAGGGCGCCGTCGTCCTTCAGCACCCGGCGGCATTCTGTCAGCCACTCGCGGGTGAACTTGTCGTAGGCCGCGAAGCTCTCGAACTGGTCCCAGTGGTCGTCGACCGCATCGACCTTGGAATTGTCGGGACGCAGCAGGTCGCCGCCGAGCTGGAGGTTGTAGGGCGGGTCGGCGAAGACAAGGTCGACCGACTTTTCGGGGAGCTTCTTCAGCTCCGCGATGCAGTCGCCTTGAATGATCGTGTCGGCCAGTACGCCCATAGCTCACCTCGATGTCCGGAGTCAGAATCCTGAGTCATCGTGGTGAAGAGCCCGTTTCCGAACGTGGTTAACGGGCGTTAGCCATGTTTTAGCCGCGCCAGCCGACGGAGGCTCCGTGCGGGTGAACTTGGGCCAACAGACGCTCTTCGCCGCCGGGCCACAGGGTCAGACGTACTTCCATGGCGGCCATGTTGTCGGCCGGAGGCTCCATCCGCAACCACGCCAGGGGTGCGTCGGGCGTCGCAGTTTGCGCTTGTTCGTCAATGGCTTGGCGCAGGGCGGCCTGGCTTTCCGGCGTCATGTACTGCCAAAACACGGAGTGGTAGATGACCGTGGCGGCGCCGGCGCGCGGCGCGGCCGTGCGGCGTGTCCAGTCGATGGCGTCGGCGGTTTCCACGCGGACCCGATTGTCGAGGGCGACCTCGATCGCGGCGCGAATTCGTTCCAGACGCTCGAACTGATCGGGCCAGACATAGGCCAGCAAGCGGTGGCGAAGGACGGGATCGGTCAGGTCCACGGGCCGCCGGTCGCAGGCGGCGCGCTCCAGGACTTCTACCTTGGCGTCCAGTGGCGGGAGCGACCCGGACCAGGCGGTGGGCAGCAGAACCGGACTCGCCGGGCCCCAGGCTGCGCCGCCGAGGTCGTAATGGTAGCGGTCCCAGGAGAGGTTGAGGCCGGCGCTGGCGGCGATCTCGAAACAGCGTAGCGGCAGGCCGGTCTGCGCGGCGATGGTCAGGAAGCCGCCCAGCAGGCAGACCGAGCGGCGGACCTCGTTGGTCTGCGGTTCGTGGTCCATGAAGGCGGCGAGGCGGTCGGCCTGCTCGACCATCGCGCGGCGGGCCGGGGCCCAGGCGGCCGCGGGGTCGAAATCCTTGCCGGGCTTCGGATAGGCGGCGGCCAGAACCGGGTCATCGCCGCTCAGCACCAAGTCGTGCAAGGCCCCGAGCAGGCGAAGGGGGACCGCCGCGGCCATCTGGGCGCGCAGGTCGGCGTCGGCCCAGGGGGCCATCAGGGCCGCGGTTGGGCCACCGGCCTCCAGGTCGTCGGCGGCCAACTCCAGAAGCCTGGCGTGAAACGGCGAACCGAGGGCGGTGCAGGCCTTGGCCTGCAGGCGAAGGGATTGAGACGACGCGTTGTCCATGACCCCGCGATCAGGCCGCGGCGGTCAACGGTCAATCTTGATTCAATTGATCAATCCGCCAGCGCCGGCAACTGGCCGCGCTCGGCAAGGGCCAGGCGGATCGGCTCCCAGCCGCGGCGGTGGATCGGGCAAGGGCCAAGGCTGCGGAGGGCCTCGACGTGGACCTGGGCGTGGTAGCCCTTGTGACCGGCGAAGCCGTAGCCGGGATAGAGGGCGTCCATTTCGACCATCAGCCGGTCGCGGGCGGTCTTGGCCAGGATCGAGGCCGCGGCGATCGAGGCGCTGATGCTGTCGCCCTTGACCACGGTATTGATTTCGCAGGGTAATTTGAACTTGTAGTTGCCGTCGACGAGAGCGAAGGCGGGTGCGACCGCCAGAGCCTCGACGGCCCGGCGCATGGCCAGGCCGGTGGCGTGCAGGATGTTCAGCTCGTCGATCTCGTCGACGCTGGCGAAGCCGACACCCCAGGCGACCGCGACCGCCTTGATCTCCACCTCCAAGGCGTCGCGAGCCTTGGCGCTGAGCTTCTTTGAATCGTTGAGGCCTTCGGGGACGCGCTTGGGATCGAGGATCACGGCGCCGGCGCTGACCGGGCCGGCCCAGGGGCCGCGCCCAGCCTCGTCCACCCCGCAGACGGGGCCGGTCGGGCAGGCGAATTCGAGCATCATGTCCGGCATTAACGCACCAGCCGTTTGACTTGTTCGTGGCGGTGGCAGCAGGTCAGGTGGTCGTTGACGAAGCCGGTGGCCTGCATGAATGCGTAGACGATCACCGGGCCGACGAACTTGAAGCCCTTGGATTTCAAGGCTTTCGACATTTCCTCGGCGACCCGCGTCTGGGTCGGGACCTGGCCGATCTCGGTCCAGCTGTTCTGGATCACCCGGCCGTTGGTGAAGCTCCAGAGGAACTGGCTGAAGTCCTCGCCCGCCTCGCGCATGTCCAGATAGATCCGTGCGCCGGAGATGGCGGCGTCGATCTTGCCGTTCGAACGGACGATGCCGGCGTTGGCCATCAGGGCCTCGCGCTCGGCCTCGCCGAACCGGGCGACGACGTCCGGATCGAAGCCGGCGAAGGCCTCGCGGAAGGCGTCGCGCTTGCGCAGGATGGTGATCCAGGAAAGCCCGGCCTGGAAACCATCGAGCACCAGCTTCTCCCAGAGGGCGCGGGAATCGTACTCCGGCACCCCCCATTCGGTGTCGTGATAGGTCTCGTAGAGTGCGTCGCCGGCCATACCGCGCCAGCCGCATCGAATCAGGTCGCCGGTCATGAGGCGCAGTCTTGGCTTTCGGCAGGGAGGGCTTCAAGGGCGCCGATAGGCGGCGTTTCTTGAGGCTATCGGCAGGTTTTCGTCGGCGACCTTCCACCAACTGTCACGGTAGAGCGCCAGAACGCCGGATGTCGCAGGGGCGAGGCGGCCGGGCGCCCGGTCAAACCGGGAAGCGGCAAGGTGGCGCGCCCCTATCGGCATGTGGCAGCTTGGCCGCGTAGGGCGACAATCGTAAGGGGCCGCGACGGATTTGCGGTCATCGACCGTTCAGACGCCATGGGGCCTATGCTCCCGCTTAACCCGCCTGTCCTCCCCACAGTCCCGGATCGTATCACGTGAGTTCTTTCTTCCGCGCCGCCCGCTCCCCCGGGTTCGCCCTGCGTCTGCTGGCCGGCGCCGCCCTCGCCACAGTCATGGCGGCCCCCGCCCTCGCCCAGGACCATGAAGACACCGAAGTCGAGGAACTGGTCGTGGTGGCCGGGGTGCGGACCCTGCCGGGCGCGGTGATCGGGGACATCACGCCGGAGCTGTCGATCTCGCCGCGCGAGATCCGGGCCTATGGCGCGGCCAATGTCTCCGAACTGCTCGAGGCGCTGGCGCCGCAGACCACCAGCGGCCAGGGCTCCGGCCGGCCCGTGGTGCTGATCAACGGCGGCCGGGTCACCGGCTGGGCCGAGATCCGCGACCTGCCGACCGAGGCGATCGTGCGGGTCGACATCCTGCCCGAAGAGGTCTCGCTGAAATACGGCTATCCGGCCGAGCAGAAGGTCGTGAACTTCGTCCTGCGCCAGCGCTTCCGCGCCACCCTGGCCGAGGCGGCCGCATCGACCCCGACCGAGGACGGCGGCGGCCAGAGCGTGATGGGCCACGGCTCGGTGCTGCACATCCTGCGCGGCCAGCGGCTAATGCTCGACGCCCGGGTCACCGACACCAGCCCGATCCTCGAGAGCGACCGCGACATCGAGGGCGGCGAGGGCGACCTGCGCAGCTTGACCTCGGACACCACCAGCCTGTCGCTGAACGGCGTCTATGCGCGGCCGCTGGGCGAGGGCGTCAACGGCACGATCAACGCCGGGCTCGATTTCACCGACAGCCAGGGCAGGCTCGGCCTCTCACCATTCTCGACCGAAGCGCTGCTGCGGCGCTCCGAAACCATCGACGGGCGGCTGGCCGCGGCGGCGGCCGGCGCCTATGCCGGCTGGCAGTGGTCGTACACCGGCGAGCTGACCCAGAACGTCGCCAAGACCTCGACCGACCGCGACTTCGCCGGCGTGCCCTATACCGATCGCACCAAGGGCACGACCACCACGGCCCAGTCCGACATCGTGCTGAACCGCTCGTTCTGGGAGCTGCCGGCCGGTCAGATCAGCTCGACCTTGACCGCGCGGGTCTCGGCCACCGAATTCGAGAGCGAGGCCGACCGCCTGGCCGTGCAGACCTCGAACACGCTGGATCGCAGCATCGGCCAACTGCAGGCCAATTTCGACGTGCCGCTGACCCGCTCCGGCGAAGGCGTCGGCGAGCACGTCGGCAAGCTGTCGGCCAATGTGAATCTCGGCTACCAGCACCTGTCGGACTTCGGCGACCTGGAGACGCTGGGCGGCGGGCTGAACTGGACGCCGATCAAGCCGCTGCGGGTGCTGGCCTCGTTCACCCGCACCGACCAGGCCCCGACCATGAACCAGCTCGGCGACCCGCTGACCTCGACGCCCGGCGTGCGGGTGTTCGACTTCAGCACCGGCCAGAGCGTCGAGGTCACCCGCCTCAGCGGCGGGCTGTCGACGCTGGACGCCAGCCAGCGCGACACCTTCAAGCTGGGGGTCAGCTACAAGCCCTGGGACAAGATCAACCTGAACCTCCAGGCCAACTACGTCTCGACCCGGACGGACGATGCGATCGCGGCCTTCCCCTCGGCCTCGACCCAGGTCGAGGACGCCTTCCCCGAACGCTTCATCCGCAATGGCGCCGGCGAGCTGACCCTGATCGACGCCCGGCCTGTGAACTTCGCCCGGCAGTCGCGTGACGAGCTGCGCTACGGCTTCACCTATTCGCGGCCGGTCGGCCCGCAGCCGACTCCCGAACAGATCGCCGCCATGCGTGAGCGGGCGCGGGCCGCGCAGGCCGGCCAGCAGCAAGGGCAGCAACAGGGCCAGCAGGCTCAGCAAGGCCAGCGACCGGGCGAGGGCGAGCGGCCGCCGGAAGGCCCGCCGCCTGGCGAGGGTCCGCCGCCTCCGGGCATGGGCGGTCCCGGCGGTGGTTTTGGCGGACCGGGCGGCGGCGGTCCGAGAATGGGCGGCTTCGGCGGCGGCGGTCCGCGCGGCGGGGTGTTCCAGGTCGGCGTCTATCACACGGTGGCGTTCCGCGACGACGTGTTGATCCGGCCTGGCGTACCCGAGCTGGACCTGCTGGACGGCGGGGCGTTGGGCTCGGGCGGCGGCTCGCCGCGGCACCAGGTCGACGTGCAGGGCAACTACACCCGCGGCGGCCTCGGCGTGGCGGTGAACGCTAAGTGGCAGAGCTCGACGCGGGTGGCCGGATTGACGGCGGCCGACGACCTGGAGTTCTCCGACCTGACGACCTTGAACCTGCGGTTGTTCGCCGACCTCGGCATGCAGCCGATCGCCCGCGAGCAGAAGTGGCTGCGCGGCCTGCGCGCGACCCTGTCGGTCGACAACCTGTTCGACGAGCGCCAGGACGTGACCACCCCGCAGGGGACCACGCCGATCAGCTACCAACCGGACCTGCTGGACCCGGTCGGCCGCACGGTGAAGTTCACGGTGCGCAAGCTGTTCTTCTGAGGGAACTAGTTGCTCCCGCTGGGGGAGCTGTCAGCCGTCAGGCTGACGGAGGGGGCCCTGACTCAGCAGGCCCCCTCCGTCTCGGCGCTCCGCGCCGAGCGACCTTCGCCAAGGGGGGAGGAACTCGTTCTTTGGTGATGTTCGTGGTTCTCTAGCGCTCCGCTACCACGGAGCACGCCATGACCTTCGACGGCTTCACGCTGGAACAGATCGATGTCGGCGAGGCGAGCCTGCGGGTGCGCCGTGGCGGCTCGGGGCCGCCGCTGCTGCTGCTGCACGGCTATCCGCAGACCCACATGATGTGGAGCAAGATCGCCGGCGAGCTGGCTCGCGACTTCACGGTGGTGGCGCCCGACCTGCGCGGCTACGGCGGCTCATCGAAGCCGGCCACCACCGATGACCACGAGCCCTATTCGAAGCGGGCGATGGCGCGCGATGCGGTGGCGCTGATGGCGAGGCTGGGCTTTGCGCAGTTCGACGTCGCCGGTCATGACCGTGGCGGGCGCACGGCCTATCGGCTGGCGCTGGATCATCCGCAGGCGGTGCGGCGCCTGAGCGTCCTCGACATCATCCCGACCGCCGACGCCTGGCGGCTCGCCGACCGGCGCTTTGCGCTGGGCTACTGGCACTGGAGCTTCCTGGCCCAGGCCCATCCGTTCCCCGAGCACTTCATCGCCGCCGACCCGGTGCACTTCGCCTTCCGTATCGCCCAGGGCGCGACCTATTTCGACCCCGCCGCCTATGCCGACTACGTGCAGGCGCTGGGCGATCCGGCGACCGTGCACGCGATGTGTGAGGACTACCGGGCCGGCGCGACCTACGACGTGAAGGCCGACGAGGCCGATCGGGGGGTGCGCAAGATCACGGCCCCGACCCAGGTGCTGTGGGGGGCGAACGGGGCGGTCGGCCGCTGGTACGACGTGCTGGAGATCTGGCGGCCCTGGTGCGAGGACCTGCGCGGCCAGGCGATCGAAGGCGCGGGGCATTTCCTGGCGGAGGAGAAGCCGACCGAGACCTTGGCGGCGCTGCGGGGGTTTTTTGGAAGTTAGTTGCCCCCCACTGGGGAGCTGTCAGCCGGAAGGCTGACTGACGGGGATTGCTGAGTCCGCGTGCCCCCTCCGTCTCGTCGCCGCGCGCCGATCCACCTCCCCAGTGGGGGAGGATCTAAGCGCCTAGTTTTCCAACCACGCCGGCGTTTCCGCGCGGACGGCCGTTCCGTCGGCGGTGAGGTCGCCTTCGAGGCGGTCGAGGCGAACGAGGGCGATGGCGCGGCCAGGCTGGCCGGAGAGGACCTCGCCGGCGCGGCGGTCGCCGTTCAGCAGTTCGGCGCCGGCGGCGGGGGGCGGACCGTCGAAGGCGATGGGCAGCATGCGGTTCTTGATCTGGCCGCGGCGCTTCATGCGCGAGGTGGTCTCCTGGCCGACGAAGCAGCCCTTCTTGAAGTCGATGCCGCACAGCAGGTCGAAATTGGCTTCAATCGGATAGGTCTTCTCCACGCCCCAGTCGGCCGGGCCGGGCACGCCGAGCGCCAGGCGGTGGGCGTCATAGGCGATCTCGTCGGCGTCGGCGGTGGCGGCGATGTCGTAGCCGCGCCAGCCCAGCGCCGGCAGGCGCGGGTCGGCGAGCCACTCGGGGCCGGGTTCGTCGCCCCAGGCGGCCATGACGGGAGCCTCTTCGGCGGCGATCGTCACCTTGGCGCGCAGGCGGTACATGGTCAGGCGCATGGCCAGGGCGTCGCGGTGGGCGCGCTCGACGTCCAGCCAGGCCCCGTCTTCCCGTCCGATGACGAACAGGTCGAACAAAAGCCGGCCCTGAGGGTTCAGCAGAGCGCCGAACCGGACTTCCCCCGGGGTGAGGGTGTCGACGTCCTGGGTGATGAGGCCCTGCAGGAAACTGCGCCAATCCTCGCCCGAGACCGCGATCAGGGCTCGGTTGGTGAGGGCGGCGGTGCGGAGCGAAGTGGTCATGGGGGAGGAGTTAAGGGCTCGGCGGGTGGAGCGCCAGCGTGAGGAGCCCTATAGATGGACGATGGCGCACGGGTCCTTCCCGATTCTGTTCATCACCGCGACCCGGATCGGCGATGCGGTGCTCTCTTCCGGCCTGATCAAAAGGCTGCTGGACGAGATCCCGAACGCACGATTCACGATCGTCGCCGGCAAGGCGGCCGCGCCGCTGTTCACCGAGGTCCCGAACCTTGAGCGGCTCATCGTGCTGGAGAAGGCCAAGAACGGCGGCCACTGGTTCAAGCTGTGGCGCGAGGTGCGCCATCGTAAGTGGGGACTGATCGTCGACCTGCGCGGCTCGGCGATCTCGCAGTTCCTGCGCCGCGAGCGCCGCGCGGTGTTCAAGCGCGGTTCGGTGAGCGGCCAGCACAAGGTGGTCGAGGCCGCCCGGCTGCTGAAGATCGAGGACGCGCCGCCGGCGCCCTATCTGTTCACCTCGCCGGCGACCGAGGCCTATGCCGACGAACTGACCGCCGGCAAGGGTCCGATCCTGGCCCTGGCTCCGGCCGCCAACTGGGTCGGCAAGACCTGGCCGGCCGAACGCTTCGCGCAGGTGGCGATCCAGCTGATGGGCGGGCCGCTGGCCGGAGGACGGCTGATGCTGGTCGGCGGGCCCGACGACGGACGGGCGATCGCCGCGCTGCGCAATGTGGTCCCGCGCGAGCGGACCATCGACCTGGCCGGCAAGGTCGAGCTGCTGGCCACCTATGCCTGCCTGAAGCGCGCGCGGCTGTTCATCGGCAACGACTCCGGACTGATGCACATGGCCGCCGCGGCCGGCGCCCCGACCATCGGCCTGTTCGGTCCCTCGGACGACAAGCTCTATGGGCCCTGGGGCGAGAACACCAAGGTGGTCCGCGGAATCCGTAGCCTCGAGAGCATCCGCGAGGTTGACCCGACGCTCTCGCAAGCGCTCTGTCACATGATGGACCTGCCGGTGGACTGGGTGACCGCCGCCGCCAAGGACATGCTCGCCCAAACCAGTTCCAAAGCCAGTTAAGCCCAGAGACGACACATGCCCGAGACCTTCGACCTCATCGTGAGGGGCGGCGAGGTGGTGAACCATGCCGGCCGCGGCCAGGCTGACGTGGGCGTGCGCGCCGGCAAGATCGTCGAGATCGGCGACCTGAGCCAGGCCAGCGCCGGGCAGGTGTTCGACGCCAAGGGGCTGACCGTGCTGCCCGGCGTGATCGACACGCAGGTGCACTTCCGCGAGCCGGGCCTGGAGTGGAAGGAAGACCTGGAGACCGGATCGCGCGCCGCGGCCATGGGCGGCGTGGTCGCGGTGTTCGAAATGCCGAACACCGAGCCGACCACCACCGACCCGGACGCCCTGGCCGACAAGCTGCACCGCGCGGCCGGCCGGATGCACACCGATCACGCCTTCTATGTCGGCGGCACCCACGAGAACGCCAAGTTCCTCGGCGAGCTGGAGCGGCTGCCCGGCTGCTGCGGGATCAAGGTGTTCATGGGCGCCTCGACCGGCAGCCTGCTGGTGCAGGACGACGAGGGCATCGAGCAGGTGCTGCGGCATGTGAACCGCCGCGCGGCCTTCCACTCCGAGGACGAATACCGGCTGGCCGAGCGCCGGCCGCTGGCCCGCACCGGCGACTGGACCAGCCACGAGGAGGTGCGCGACGCCGCCTCGGCGCTTGAATCCACGCATCGGCTGGTGCGCATCGCCAAGGCGCTGGGCAAGCGCATCCACGTGCTGCACGTGACCACCCGCGAGGAGATCGAGTTCCTGGCGCTGCACAAGGACGTGGCCAGCGTCGAGGTCACGCCGCAGCACCTGACCCTGACGGCGCCGGAGGCCTATGAGCGGCTGAAGGGCTACGCCCAGATGAACCCGCCGATCCGCAACGCCTATCATCAGGCCGGGCTGTGGCACGGGATCGCGGCGGGGATCGCCGACGTGCTCGGCTCCGACCACGCGCCGCACACCAAGGACGAGAAGGCCCGGCCCTATCCGGCCTCGCCCTCGGGCATGCCCGGCGTGCAAACCCTGGTGCCGGTGATGCTGACCCACGTGAACGAGGGGCGGCTGAGCCTCGAGCGGTTCGTCGACCTGACCAGCCATGGCGCCAACCGGGTGTTCGGCATGGCCGACAAGGGCCGCCTCGCGGTCGGCTACGACGCCGACATCACCGTGGTGGACATGAAGGCCCGCCGCACGATCAAGCACGAGGACATGTCCACCCGGGTCGGCTGGACCCCGTTCGACGGCTTCGAGGCCAAGGGCTGGCCGACGGCGACGATCATCCGCGGCACGGTGGTGATGCGCGACGACGAGCTGGTCGCGCCGAGCACCGGCCAGCCGGTTCGGTTCGCCGAGACCCTCGGCGGGTAGGACTCACCCGAGCGGGGAAGCCGCAAACGGCCGCGAGGCTTCTGGGGTATGTCCGGGGGCCGGCATGAGCCGGCATGGGCGCGGGGAGTAGCGTGTCGCGATCCGACTGCAGTGAGTTGAGTATCCAGGGCCGCCTCGACGTGCGCGCTTTCCTGGCGCTCAGCCTGCGCAACGGCGCGCTGAACGTCCTGACCCTGGGCGTCCACCGGTTCTGGGGCCGCAGTGAGCTGCGCCGCTGGATCTGGGGCGCCATCGACCTGGATGACGAGCCGCTGGACTACGGCGGGGGCGGGCTGGAGCTGTTGATCGGCTTCCTGCTGCGCCTGACGCTGGTCGGCGGGGCGCTGGCGGCCGTGGTCTGGGGTTTGCGCAGCTACGGGATCTGGGGTGCGCCAATCGCCTTGGCGGGACTGGCGGCGGCGGGGTTCTTCGAAGGGTTCTCGCGGTTCGCCGGCTTCGTCTATCTGGCCGCGCGCACCGAGTGGCGCGGGGCGGTGTTCGTGGTCGACGGCTCGCCGGCGCGGTTCGCTCTGGGCGAGCTGCAGGACGCCGCGCTCAGCCTGGTCACGCTGGGCTGGCGGCGGCCGCGGGCCGACCGGACGCGGGACGCCAAGCTGTGGGGCGGGCTTCGCCATCAGGGACGCGTGCTGACCTTCGACGCCGCCGGCGCAGCGCGCCATCCGCTCTACAGCGCCTTTGCGATCGGCTGGTTCGGGACGGTGATGATCGGGCTGTTCAGCGCCGGCGTGCTGCTGGGCCTGGCCTCCGGCTTCTTCCCAACCCCCGACGTGGGGGCGGCGCCGAGCATTGGGCAGTTGGCGGCGCTGTCGGCGCTGACCGCGGGCCTGTGGCTGCTGCTGCGAGTGATATGGGCGCCGTACGGGGCCGCCCGGCGCACGGCCATTGCGGCGGGGTTCGGGTTTAGCCTGGAGCTGGGCTGGCGCGAGAGCGCGGCGCAGACCCTGACCGGCGACCTGGCGCGGCTGGTCTCGCTGGGCGCGCTCTCGCCCTGGGCGCAGGCGCGGGAGTGGGCGTTCGTGTTCGCGCGGCTGGGGCGGCGGGCGACGGGCGTGGCGCGCGCATCGGTGCAGGCAAGAGGCGAACCGCAGGCCGCCTAGGCGGCTTCCTTCTCGCGCTGACGCCCGCTAAGGCTAGCGCTCATGGACGCCAGAATCCGCCCCCTCGACGCCTCGTTCCGCGATCCGCGCTACGCGCCGGCCCAATTGGAGATCGAGACGAGGGGCGGCGGCGAGCTGATCCTCTCCAATCCGACCGCCTATTCGGGCGCTTTCACCACAATGACCCAGGCGCTGGACCGCTGGGCGCTCGAAGCGCCGGCGCGGACCTGGCTGGCCGAGCGGTCGGGCGAGGGTTGGCGGGAGGTCGCGTTCGGCGAGGCGCGCGACGCGGTGCGGGCGCTGGCCGGCGGCTTGCGCGAGCTGGGCGTGGTCGGGACGCGGCCGCTGCTGATCCTGGCGCGCAACGGCGTCGACCATGCGCTGATCAAGTACGCGGCGATGAGCCAGGGGATGCCGGTGGCGCCGGTCTCCCCGCAGTACGGTCTGCCGGGCGCGAACCTGTCGCGGCTGGCCCATGCGGTCGAGGTGCTGAGGCCGGCGGCGATCTATACCGAGGACGCGGAGCTGTTTGGCGAGGCGCTGGCCGCGCCGTTCCTGGCCGGGCTGCCGGTCGTGGCGGGCAAGAACCCGCGGCCGGGCGACGTGCCGCTGGAGCGGCTCCTGAAATCGGCCGGGGTCAACGCCACGGCGAAACCTGACGATCACGCCAAGTACCTGCTGACCTCGGGCTCCACCGGCCTGCCCAAGGTGGTGATCTGCCTGCACCGGGGGATCGCCACCAACGCGGCGCAGATCGCGGCCTGCTTCGCCGATGACGAGCCGCCGGTGATGGTCAACTCCGCGCCCTGGAGCCACAGCCTGGGGGCCAACTCGATCCTGCATATGGCGCTGCACCGCGGCGGCAGCGTCTTTATCGACGCCGGCCAGCCGGTGGCCGGGCGGTTCGGCGAGACGGTGCGGAACCTCAAGGAGGTGGCGACCACCTATCACAACATGGTCCCGGCCGGCTGGATGCTGTTCGCCGGCGAGCTGGAGCGCGACGAGGACCTGGCGCGGACCTTCTTCGAAAAGGTGCGGGTGCTGCAGTACGGCGGCGCGGCGCTGGGCCAGGACGTCTGCGACCGCATCCAGGCGGTGGCGGTGGCGACCGTGGGCGAGAAGATCAGCTTCGCGTCCGGCTATGGGGCGACGGAGACCGGGCCGACGGCCTGCAACGTCCACTGGCGCAACGAGCGCATGGGGCTGATCGGCCTGCCGGTGCCGGGCACGGCGGTGAAGCTCACCCCGGCGGCGGGCAAGCTGGAGTTCCGGGTGAAGGGACCGCAGGTCTCGCCGGGCTATCTGGGACGGCCGGAGCTGTCGGCGCAGAGCTTCGACGATGAGGGCTTCTATCTGCTGGGCGATGCGGCGCGGTTCGCCGACGAGGCCGATCCCAGCCAGGGCCTGGCCTTCGATGGCCGCATTTCCGAGAACTTCAAGCTAGCCAGCGGCACCTTCGTGACGGTCGGCGACCTGCGGGTGAAGGCGGTCTCGGCGGTGGGCGACGCGGTCACTGACGCGGTGGTCTGCGGCGAGGGCCGCGAGGCGGTGGGCCTGCTGTTCTATCCCAATCCGAACCTGCCGCGCGGCGAGGTCGAGGCGGCGGTGCGGGCCGGGATCGAGCGGTTCAACGCGGCGGCCAAGGGCTCCGGCGGCAAGGTCGCCCGGGCGCTGGTGCTGGAGACCGCGCCGGACCCGCACGCCGGCGAAATCACCGACAAGGGCTATATCGCCCAGCCGATCGCCCGGACCCTGAGGGCTGCGGCGGCCGAGCGACTGTTTTCCGATGCTTCTGATGTGATGGTGTTCTGAACATGAACGGCGCCGACGCCCTGATCGAGACCCTGGTGGCCAACGAGGTCACCGCCTGCTTCGCCAATCCGGGCACCAGCGAGATGCAGTTCGTCGCAGCGCTGGACCGCCAGCCGAAGATGCGACCGGTGCTGTGCCTGTTCGAAGGCGTGGCGACCGGCGCGGCCGACGGCTATGGACGGATCGCCGAGACCCCGGCCTGCACCTTGCTGCACCTGGGGCCGGGCTACGGCAACGGCCTGGCCAACCTGCACAATGCACGGCGCGCCTTCACCCCGATCGTCAACGTGATCGGCGACCACGCCACCTATCACCGCCAGTACGACGCGCCGCTGAACTCCGACATCCCGACCATCGTCGGGCCCAACTCGCTGTGGGTGAAGTCGGCCGACACGCCCGACAGCGTGGCGCAGATCACCGCCGAGGCGGTCGAGGCCAGCTATGGGCCGCCCGGCGGTCCGGTCAGCCTGATCCTGCCGGCCGATTCCGCCTGGCTGGAGACCAAGAACGGCGTGGCCAAAGCGACCAAGCCGGTGCGCGCCGCGCCCGCGGGCGCTGTGGTCGACGAGGTCGCCAAGAAGATCCGCGCCGCCGCCAAGCCGGTGATTCTGCTGGGCGGGCAGGCGACCAGCGCCAAGGCCCTGGAGCAGGCCGCGCGCCTGCAGGCGGCCGGGGTGCGGGTGATGGCCGACACCTTCGTCGCACGCCAGCCGCGCGGGGCCGGAGTCTTCCAGCCGGCGCGCATGCAGTATTTCGGCGAGGCGGCGCTGGCCGACCTGGCCGGCACGGACCTGCTGGTGTTCGTCGGCACGGTGACGCCGGTGGCGTTCTTCGCCTATCCGGATCGTCCGAGCGTGCTGGTCCCCGAAGGCTGCGAGACCACGACCCTGGCGCAGCGTTCGGAAGACGCGGTGGCCGGGCTGGCGGCCTTGGCCGACGCGCTCGGCGCCCCGGCCAGCGGCCCTTCGCAGCCGTTCAAGGTGGCCGACGGCGCGCCGAGCGGCCCGTTGACCCCGCAGGCGGCGGGCCAGTCGGTGGCGCGCCACCTGCCGGAAGGCGCGATCATCTGCGACGACTCGGTCACCTCGGGCGGCGGCATCGCCGTGCCCTGCGCTACGGCCCGGCCGCATGACGTGCTGGCCCTGACCGGCGGGGCGATCGGGATTGGCGGTCCGCTGGCGATCGGGGCCGCGACCGCCGCGCCGGATCGCAAGGTGATCTCGCTGAACGGCGACGGCTCGGCGATGTACACGGTGCAGAGCCTGTGGACGATGGCGCGCGAGAAGCAGGACGTGACGGTGGTGGTGTTCGCCAACCACTCGTACCGGATTCTCAACATCGAGATGGGCCGCACCGGCTCGGGCAATCCGGGACCGTCGGCCAGCAAGCTGCTGGACCTGGGCGATCCGAAGATCGACTGGGTGTCGGTGGCCAAGGGCCTGGGCGTCTCGGCAGTGCGCTGCGAAACCGCCGAGGACTTCGACGCCGCCTTCGCCCGCGCCATGGCCGAGCCGGGCCCGCACTTCATCGAAGCAGCGATCTAGGCGGCGAGGGGCGCTTGGCGGCCGCGCTCGAGGAATTCGGTCCCGAGATCTGGATCGGGAGCGGGCCGACCGTCACGGCGGCCGGCGGCTTTCACTATCCGACGCGCATGGCCGTCATCCGCCTCGCGGGCGGGTCGCTGTTCATCTGGTCGCCGGTGGCGCTTTCGGACGATCTGCGGGCGGCGGTCGATGCGTTGGGCGAGGTGCGATACCTGATCGCGCCTAACTCGCTGCACGACTCATTCCTGGCTGAATGGCGAGGCGCCTATCCGGCCGCCCGGCTGTTCGCCGCGCCGGGGCTGCGCCGGCGGCGCAAGGACCTCGCGTTCGACGGCGATCTGACGGACACGCCTGACGCGGCGTGGGCGCAAGAGATCGACCAGGTCCTGATGCGCGGCAACCTGATCACGACGGAGGCGGTGTTCTTCCACCGCCAGAGCAGCACGGCGATCTTCACCGACCTGATCCAGCACTTCAGCCCGACCTGGTTCAGCGGCTGGCGGGCTGTGATCGCCAGGCTCGACCTGATGGCAGGACCCGAGCCGGAAGTCCCCCGGAAGTTCCGCAACGCCTTCGTCTATCGCCGCGCCGCCCGCGCCGGGCTTCAGCGGATCCTTGTGTGGCCCTCGCAGCGTGTGCTGATGGCCCATGCCGAGCCGGTAGAGCGCGACGGCCAGGCGTTCATACGGCGGGCCTTCCGATGGCTCTAAGCGGAATCTGATCGCTGCGGTAGAGCTCACTTTTTTCATCACAATCTGAAATATTGCGTCGCACCATTGATTTTGTGTGCATTGCAGCATAGGTAGCATTCAGCAACTGGAGGCGATCATGCTGTTTGCAGAATACGAAAACATCGAGGGTCAGCTGGCCTTCTACCGCGCGGTCAACGCGTTCGTGGGCAACGTCCTGGCGCGCCTGCGTGGCGACGAGGGCTCGCACCTGCCGTCGGCCGCCTAAGGGCCCGACCCCAATCTACGGCAAAGGCCCGCGGAGCGATCCGCGGGCCTTTTCGTTTGAGCGGCGCAATATTCCCTGACAGACCTTGGGCATGAAGGCGCTGACCGATCCCAACAGGGCGCTGAGCCTGGGCCTGGCCCAGCTGCGCGCCCGCTTTCAGGTTCCTGAGGGCTTTCCACCGGAAGTCCTGGCCGCGGCCGAGCTGGCCGCGCAGCGCGCGCCCAGCGAGCACGTCGACCGCACGGAGCGGCCGTTCGTCACCCTGGATCCGGCCGCCTCCACCGATCTCGACCAGGCGTTCGCCATCGAGCGCAGCGGCGGCGACCTGCTGCTGCACTACGCCATCGCCGACGTGTCGTGGTTCGTGCAGGACGGCGGGCCGCTCGACCTTGAGGCGTGGCGGCGCGGGGCGACGCTGTATCTGCCGGACGGCAAGGCGGGGCTCTATCCGCCGGCGCTGAGCGAGGGTGCGGCCAGCCTGCTGCCAAGCGGGCCGCGGCCGGCGGTGATCTTCACCGTGCGCATCGGCCCGGACGGCGACGTGCAGCTGGAGGGCGCCGAGCGGGCGATCATTCGCAGCGTAGCCAAGCTGGCCTATGACCGGGTCACGCCCGCCGAGCTGCCCGAGGGCTTCGCCGAGCTGGCCGACCGAATCCGCGAAGCCGAGGCGCGGCGGGGCGCGGTGCGCGTCGATCCGCCCGAACAGGAGGTGGCGGACCTGGGCGAGGGGCGTCTGCAGCTGCGGTTCCGACCCCGCGCCGAGTCGGAGGAGCAGAATGCGGCCCTGTCGCTGGCGACCAACCTGGCGGTGGCCAAGTTGCTGCAGGCCCATCGCACCGGCCTGTTCCGGGTGATGCCCGAGCCTGATGCGCGGGCGGTGAAGCGGCTGCGGCAGACCGCCCGGGCGTTCGGCCTGGTCTGGCCGGAGATGGCCAGCCTGGCGCAGTTCGAGCTGACCCTGGATCCTCACGACGCGAAGCAGGCGGCGTTCATGCTGGCCGTGCGGCGGGCCGGTTTGCCGGCCAGCTATGTGCCCTTCCAGGAAGGCGACGCGCCCTGGCACGCGGCGATGGCGGCGACCTACGCCCACGCCACCGCGCCGCTGCGCCGCCTGGCCGACCGCTATGTGGTCGATACGACCCTGGCCATCGCCAACGGCCGGCCGGTTCCGCCAGCCGCGACGCAGGCGTTCGAGAAGCTGCCGCAGGTCATGGCCAAGGCGGCGGCCAAGGCCGGGCAGGTGGACCGGGCGGTGGTCGACCTGGCCGAAACCGTGATGTTGCGCGGCCGGGAGGGCGAGACCTTCCGGGCGGTGGTCACCGACATCGACGAGCGCGGCGCTCGCATGCAGCTTTGCGAGTTGCCGGTGGTGGCGCGGATCACCGCCCACAGCGTCGAAATCGGCGATGAGCTGATCGTGCGATTGGAGAGCGCCGACCCGGAGCAACCACCGGCGACCTTCCGGCGAACCGCCTGAACGGGCGTGCGCCAGGCTCGAACTTGCGATAAAATCGGCCGAAGGAAACGGGCGGCGGCGCATGAAATTGCGCGCGGGCAATTGGCGCTGGTAATTCCACGATATTTCTGGTATCACTGAAAAATCGAATGTCGTTTCCGGTTCAGTTGCTCTTCACGCTTGTTCTTTGAATCGAGCCCGAGCCCCTCTAGACCTTTTCCGAAATTTTGATCAACCGCTCCGACCGGGGCGCGCGAAAACTTGCAAACGAGAGATGAAAACTATGACGACTGGTGTTGTGAAGTGGTTCAACCCCACCAAGGGCTTCGGCTTCATCCAACCTGACGACGGCGGCGCGGACGTGTTCGTCCATATCAGCGCCGTGGAGCGCGCCGGCCTCGGCTCGCTGCAAGAAGGCCAAAAGATCGGCTTCGAGCTGGAGCGCGACCAGCGCAGCGGCAAGATGTCGGCCGGCCAACTGCAATCCGTCTAAGAGACTGACCCCTCCGCTGGACGCGCGTCCGGCGGAGGGGACTTCAAAAATCATGACAGTTCCTACGATTGAACGCGCGTTCCAGATCGCGCGATCGGGCCAGGCCCGTGACATCGCCTCGCTCAAGCGCCAGCTTGAGGCCGACGGCTGCCGTGCGGTGGACGCCCTGCTGGCGCCACGCGCCCTGCGTGGCCATCTTGAAGCCATCTGCCTCGCCGCCGGCGATCGCAAACCAGCCGACTGACAACCGAAAGTACAAATGAACGAACTTCAACGCACTGGCTTCTCCGAACGCCTCAAGGCAGCGGCGGAAGCCCGTAGCGCGCTGCTCGCCAATTTCCGTCCCAAGCCGACGGTCACGGCGGGCGCAATCCCCGACCGCAGCGCGGCGCGGGCTGCCGAACTTGAACAGGTGCGCGAAGCGCGCCGCCAAGCCAAGGCTGCGAAGCTGCAAGCCGCCGCCGAGGCCGCCGAGGCGGTCAAGCTGGCCGAAGACGCCGCCGCTGCCGCGTCGCTGGACGCGATCCGCGGTGAGCGCAAGGAGCGCAAGGCGCTCACCAAGGCCGAGCAGAAGGCCAAGCGGGACGCCCGCTACGCCGCACGCAAGGCCCGGCAATAGGGAGGAGCGCCGATGGCGAGAAAGCCCAACTACCAGTTCGAGCGCATGGAGCGCGAGCGCCTGAAGGCGCTCAAGACGGCGGCCAAGGCCGCCGAAAAGCGCGAAGAGCGCGAACGCGCGCGGCCTCCCGAGGCGCCGCAAACCGATCAGGAATGAGCCGACTATGTCGACCAGTGTCGTTTACAGCCATGAGACCGTCAGCCTGGACGGGCAGGTCTTCTCGGACTGCGAGTTCATGAAGTCCCGCCTGATCTACGCCGGCGGCGAGCCGCCGATCTTCGACAACTGCCGCTTCACCAACTGCGAGTGGCGCTACGACGGCGCGGCCGGCAATACGCTGGCCTTCCTGAAGTCGGTGTGGGCCGCGGGCGAGAAGGCCTCGGTGCAGGCCGCGATCAAGGAAATCACCGGCGTCGCGCGCTAAGCGGGCCACCGGTACTGACGAAAAAGGCCCGGAGGCGACTCCGGGCCTTTTTGTTTGCGGCCCGAAGCCTTGTTGCTGAGCGTCAGATTACCGGGTGTCAGAACCACGGCGTCGTAGAAGTCTGAACCAGGACCAGATCGTCCAGGCGGCGATCGGCACCACGGTGCCGATGATCACGACCACCGTTGGGAGCCCGAAGACATTGGACAGCATGACAGTCGCTATGACGACGCAGGCACCCAGCACCGTAAGGTCAAGCCATCCTGTTCGGGCGAGGTCGTCTGGCGGTCCGATCCGACAGAATTTGCACAAGGCGACGCCTAGAATGAATGAGCTCATCCCGGCCGTCGCACGCCACACGGTATCGCCGACGCAGATGTATGCCGTGATGCAAAGGGCGAACGTAAGCGCCGCCTGAGTGATCCGGCTGGATCTAATTCTTGAGAAGTTCAACTGACACCCGCCGCCGCTTCTATGGTCAGGTTTAGGCGGATGGGCTCGATCGCCCAACGAAAAAGGCCCGGGGTCACCCCCGGGCCTTCGTTCGTAGTGCAGGCCGTAGCGCTTAGACGTTGCCCGGCAGCTTGCAGTCCTTCGAGAAGGCGCAGCCGGTGACGTTCAGCGGGTTCATGTCCGCGGCGTACTCGATGATGTAGCCCTTCAGACCGTCGGCGCAGGCGACTTCCATATAGGTCGTGCCCTTGGCGGTCTTGCCGATCACGCGGGCGTTGGAGACCGCGCACTCGTTCTTGCCGAGCTTCTTCAGGTCGGCGGTCACCGGGCCGAGGCTGCCGGCGTCCAGCTTGGTGAACGAGCACTTGTAGCCGGCGATCGGGGCGCGAGCGCAGTCGTAGACGATCGGCTTGTCGTTCGGGCCGCCGAAGACGCCGACGCCGCCGTCAGGACGGTTGGTGCAGGCGAGCTCGACGACGTCCTTGCCGGCGGGGCCGGGGAACGGCGCGTACTTGGCGACGTCGCAGTTGAAGCCGGCGGCCTTGGCCAGACGGGTGTAGAGCCCGTTCTGCTCGGTCACGGCTTCCTTGGCGTCGGTCAGGGTGCAGCCGCCCATGACCATCTGCGCCTTGGCGCACTCGTAGGTCTGGGCCAGCTTGCCGGCGTCGACGCGGTACATGTAGCCCTTGCCGTCGGCGCAGGCGGCTTCGAAGAAGGTCGAACCCGTCTGCGACTGGCCGACGTACTTCTTGTCCTTCACGGCGCAGCCGTTGTTGGCCGAGGCGGCCAGGCTGTCGACCAGCGCCAGGCGCTGTTCCTTGGTGCGCAGGGTGCAGGAGATGTTCGAACCGCCGCCGTCGTACAGCATGCAGTCGGTGGCTTCGACCGGCTTGGTCGGATCCATCGGGGCGCTGGTCTTCAGGACGTAGCCCTGGGCCGAGCCCTGGCAGGCGACTTCGAGATAGGTGGCGGTGGCGCTTTGGCCGATGCCGCGAACGGCTTCGGGGGTGCACGACACCTTGGCGGCGGCGAGCATCGGGCCGAGGTCCGACTTCGGGTCGGCGTTGCCGGGCAGCTTACAGGCCAGGCTGCCGGGCTTGCCGTCGGGGCCCGGGGTGCCGGCCTCGATGCAGGTGAAGGAGGTGGTCGCGCCGCCTTCGAGGGCGGCGAGCACGAAGCCCACGCCCTGTTCGCAGTCGATCTCGTAGTAGTTGGTGTTGGTCTTGGCCTTCTTGTCGGCGACCTTGCCGACGAAGCGGGCGTCGACGATCTTGCAGTTGATGCCGGCGGCTTGGGCGACGGCCGGAGCCTCGGCCATCCCCTGGGTGCGAGCCTTTTCCGTGATCTCCTCGGCTTTCTTGGCCTGGGAGACGGCGGCCGGCGCCATGGCCAGCACGGCCAAGGTGGCGGCAAGCCCCGTGATGAATGACCTCATTTTCCAATAACTCCTGGGTGGTTCCCTTGCGGCGGACATAAGCCTCCACTGCGTCAATGGGTCAAGTTTGTCGTGAACGGCGGCTGAACCGAAACGGCGCCTGAACAAACTCGCATTTGCCCCCGCCGCTGGCGCAGCCGACAATGCGGGGGGCGAGAAGAGGATCAGGCTTTGCGGGACGGTTTCGAGGAAGTTCAGGATCAGGCGCCGCGAGCCCGGCTCAGCTATCCATTCGAGCAGGGCCCCGGCCCCGGCGAGGCGGTCGAGGTGGCGCCAGGCGTCCTGTGGCTGCGCATGCCGCTGGGCGGGTCGCTGGCCTACATCAATGTCTGGGCGATCGAGGAAGAGGGCGGCTGGGCCATAGTCGACACAGGCATGGGTGGTTCGGCCACCCAGCAGGCTTGGCGCCAGGCCTTCGCCGGGGCGCTCGGCGGCAAGCCGGTGACCCGGGTTTTTGTGACGCACATGCACCCCGACCACATCGGCATGGCCGGCTGGCTGACCCGCAAGTTCCAGTGCCGGCTGTGGATCAGCCGCCTGGAGTTCCTGATGTGCCGTTCGCTGGCGGCCGACACTGGCCGCGAGGCGCCGGCCGACGCCCTGGAGTTCTACAAGGCGGCCGGCTGGGACGATGAGGCGCTGGAGAACTACCGCGCCCGCTTCGGCGGCTTCGGCAAAGGCCTGCACGCCCTGCCCGACTCGTTCCGGCGCCTGAGCGACGGCGACGAGGTGGAGATCGGCGGGCGGACCTGGAAGGTGGTGGTCGGATCGGGCCACAGCCCCGAGCATGTCTGCCTCTGGTGCCCAGAGCTCAAGCTGTTCATTTCCGGCGACCAGGTGCTGCCGAAGATCTCGTCGAACGTCTCGGTGTTCCCGACAGAGCCGGACGGCGATCCGCTGACCGAGTGGCTGACCACCCTGGCGCAGATCAAATCCAGGGTGCCGAACGAGGTGCTGGTGCTGCCGGCGCACAACGACCCGTTCCACGGCCTGCACGCGCGGATCGACCACCTGATCGGCGGGCACGAGCGCGGCCTCTCGCGGCTGCACAACCTGATCGCCGAGCCGAAACGGGCGGTGGACGTGTTCCCGGTGCTGTTCCGCCGCAAAATCGACCAGTGGGTGCTGGGCATGGCCACCGGCGAGAGCCTGGCGCACCTCAACTGCCTGATGGCCCGCGGCCTGGCGACCGCGAGCGCCGACGAGGCCGGGGTGGTCTGGTACCGGGCGGCTTAGGGCTTAGATCCTCCCCTTATGGGGAGGTGGCGAGCGAAGCGCGGCGGAGGGGGCTTGTGCCCCTCCCGTAAAGTCAAAGTCCCCCTCGATCAGCCATCCGGCTGACAGCTCCCCCAGCGGGGGAGCATCCTGCTAACTTTCCGCTTCGATCCATACCCGCCGCCGCGTTAGCATACGGCGTAAGTTAAGGAGCGCATTTCAATGTCCGAACACATTCTGATCGAGAAATCCGGCGGCGTGCTGACGCTGACCATGAACCGTCCGGACAAGAAGAACGCGCTGACGCGGGAGATGTACCAGGCGCTCGGCGACGCCATCGATCAGGCCGAGTTCGACAAGGACGTCCGTTGCGTCCTGATCCAGGCCAACGGCGACATGTTCACCGCCGGCAACGACATCTCCGACTTCGCGGCGGTCAACGCCGGCGATTCCTCGGCCAATGAGGCGCGGCGCGGCGGCAATCCGCTGCTGGCGGCGCTGGCCCGGGCCAAGACCCCGCTGATCGCCGCCGTGAACGGCCGCGCGGTGGGGGTGGGCACCACCATGCTGCTGCACTGCGACCTGGTCTATGTGGCCGACAACGCGCTGCTGACCACGCCGTTCGTCAACCTGGCCCTGGTGCCGGAAGCGGCCTCGAGCATTACCCTGCCGAGCCGCATCGGCCATGCGCGGGCGTTCGCGATGTTCGTGCTGGGCGAGGCCGTCGACGCCCGGAAGGCGGTCGAGTGGGGCATCGCCAACGAGGTCGTGCCGCTGGACCAGGTGCGCGCCAAGGCCCGCGCCGCCGCCGAGGCGGTGGCCGCGCGTCCGCCGGCCGCGGTGGTGATCACCAAGGCGCTGATGCGCGACGAGGTCCGCCTCTCCCAGCGCATGGACGAGGAGGGCGCGCATTTCGCCGCCCAGCTCAAGTCCGCCGAAGCCAAGGAGGCTTTCGCCGCCTTCGCCGAGAAGCGCGCGCCCGACTTCAGCAAGGTGGCCTGACCTATGATCCGCTCGCGCTTCGGCGCCTTCACGCCCGCCCGCATCGTGGCCGGCGACCATGACCTCTCCGGCCGCAACGTGATCGTCACCGGCGGCGCCAGCGGGATCGGCTACGAGACCGCCAAGGCGCTCGCCGCGGCCGGCGCGGACGTCATGCTGGCGGTGCGCGACCGCTCGGCCGGCGAGAAGGCGGCGGTGGCGATGAACGAGGCCATCGGGGCCGACCGAGTGGTGGCCGGGACGCTGGATCTGGCCAGCCTTGGCTCGGTGGGGTCGTTCGTCGACGCCTGGGGCGACCAGCCGCTGGACATCCTGATCAACAACGCCGGGGTGATGGCCACGCCGCTGTTGCGCACCGCCGAGGACCTTGAGCTGCAGATCGGCACCAACCACTTCGGCCACTTCGTGCTGGCCCTGGGCCTGACCCGGGCGCTGTTGAACGCGGCCGAGGAAGACCGCACGGCGCGGGTGGTGGCGCTGTCGTCGATCGGCCACCGGCGCAGCGGCATCAACTGGGACGACCCCAACTACCTGACTCGGCCCTACGACAAGTGGGAGGCCTACGGTCAGTCGAAGACCGCCAACTCGCTGTTCGCGGTGGGCTACAGCACCCGCTTCGAGGAGCATGGGATCACTGCCAACGCCGTGATGCCGGGCGGCATCATGACTCCGCTGCAGCGCTACCTGCCCCAGGAGGAGATGGTGGCGATGGGCTGGATGGACGCCGAGGGCAATGTCCGCGAGGGCTTCAAGACGCCCGAGCAGGGCGCCTCGACCAGCGTCTGGGCCGCGGTCGGCGAGGAACTGGAAGGGATCGGCGGGCTCTATCTGGAGGACTGCGCGGAAGCCGGTCCCTGGAGCGCTGACAACCCGGTGAAAGGGGTCATGCCGCACGCGCTGGATCCGGACGATGCGGACCGCCTGTGGGCGATGTCGGAAGAAATCACGGGAGTGAGAATATGAGCCTGCAAGGCAAGACGCTCTTCGTCACCGGCGCGAGCCGGGGCATCGGCCTGGCCATCGCGTTGAGGGCGGCCAAGGACGGCGCCAATATCGCCATCGCCGCCAAGACCGCCGAGCCGCACAAGCACCTGCCCGGCACCATCTACTCGGCGGCCGAGGAGATCGAGAAGGCGGGCGGCAAGGCGCTGCCGCTGGTGGTCGACGTGCGCGACGAGGCCAGCGTCTACGAGGCGGTCGAGAAGACCGTCGCTGCGTTCGGCGGCATCGACATCTGCGTGAACAACGCCTCGGCCATCCAACTGACACCCACCCTGGCCACCGACATGAAGCGCTACGACCTGATGAACCAGGTCAACGCGCGGGGCACCTACCTGACTTCGAAGGCCTGCATCCCCCACCTGAAGAAGGCGGCCAACCCGCATGTGCTGATGCTGTCGCCGCCGCTGGACATGAGCCCCAAGTGGTTCCAGGGGCATGTGGCCTACACCATGGCCAAGTTCGGCATGAGCATGTGCGTGCTGGGCATGGCCGAGGAGTTCCGCGAGGACGGCATCGCCTTCAACGCCCTGTGGCCGCGCACCGGCATCGCCACCGCGGCGATCAAGTTCGCCCTGGCTGGCGAGGAGGGCATGAAGGCCTGCCGCACGCCGGAGATCATGGCCGACGCGGCGCACGCGATCTTCGAGAAGCCCAGCCGGGAGTTCACCGGCAACTTCCTGATCGACGACAGCTTCCTCTACGACGAGGGCGAGCGGGATTTCGACAAGTACCGGGTCGATCCGACGACCAAGCTGATGCCGGACTTCTTCGTGCCGGAGGACAGCGTTCCGCCGCCTGGCGTGGTGATCGGCTGAACCGTCTCAGATGCTCCCCCGCTGGGGGAGCTGTCACCCGGATGGCTGACTGAGGGGGCTGGCTGAGTCAGCAGGCCCCCTCCGTCTCGGCGCTGTGCGCCGATCAACCTCCCCCAGAAAGGGAGGAATTGGTCAGCGCCGCTTGCCCGCCTTCGCCCGCAGGGCCGAGTCGAGGGCTCGGGTGGTCCAGGCGGCCATTTCGTCTGGGTCTTCGAGGGCTTCCAGCGGGACCGTCCAGTAGCTCATCGGCTTGTCGCCGCCGAACGGCTTGAACGGCTCGCAGCCGGCGTCCTCGAACGCGGGCCGGCTCACGTCGTCGGCCTTGAAGTAGAGCACGTCGTCGGCGATGAGGGCGAAGAACAGCTCATGCCGCGAGAGGCCGACGCCGCTGAACATTCTGCGATGGGTGACGCCGCCCAGCGGCTGCAGCTGTTCGAGCACGTAGTCGAGGAAGTCGGGAGAGACGGGCATGGGCCAGGAGAAGATCGCGCCGGCGGCGCAGGTGCAAGTTCGCCCGGCGGTCCCGGCCGACGGCGCGCTGATCTATGGCTTCATCCGCGCGCTGGCCGAGTACGAAAAGCTGCTGGACGAGGTGGAGGCGACGCAGGACGACATCGCCGGCCACCTGTTCGGCGACAACCCGCGGGCGTTCTGCGACATCGCCGAGGCGGACGGCCAGCCGGTCGGCTTTGCGCTGTGGTTCTACAACTACTCGACCTTCCGGGGCCGGCACGGGATCTATCTGGAGGATCTGTTCGTGGTTCCGGAGGCGCGCGGCCTGGGGGCCGGCAAGGCGCTGCTGCGGCGGCTGGCTCAGCGCTGCGAGGCCGAGGGGCTGGCGCGGCTGGAATGGTCGGTACTGGACTGGAACGCGCCGTCGATCGCCTTCTACGATTCGCTGGGGGCGAGCGCGCAGACCGAATGGATCGTGCGGCGGCTGACAGGCGAGCCACTGAAGGCGCTGGCGGCGGGTTAGGCTAGAGCTTCAGACCAAGCCGCGGACCGAGCCAGACCATGGCGAGGTAGAGGCCGATGGTCAGGGCGCAGCCCATGGCCAGGGCCGGCCAGAAGCCGACTCCGCGGCGCAGCAGGGCCGGAATCAGCAGGAACATCGGCAGCGAGGGCAGCACGAACCAGAAGGTGCCCTCGGCGTGGGCGGCCATCCGCTGGGCGTCGTGGGTGTCGCGCCACAGCCACATCATGCCCAGGATCGAGACCAGCGGCAGGGAGGCGACCAGAGCGCCGAAGCCCGGGCTGCGCTTGGCGATCTCCGACACCGCCGCGATGATGACGCCCGACAGCAGCGCCTTGATGATCAAATAGGCCATACGCCCCCCGCAGACTTCAGGCCGCCAGCAGCCTCAGTTCGCCGCGAGCTTGCCGGGTGATCTGCCAGGCGGTCGAGAGGAAAAGGCCGGCCATGATGCCGGCGACAGCGAGGTCGGCCCACTTCGCGCCGGTGAAGGCGACGACGCCTGCCGCGCAGAGCACCGCGACGTTGCCGATGGCGTCGTTGCGCGAGCAGAGCCAGACCGAGCGGACATTGGCGTCGCCATCGCGGAAGCGCAGCAGGAGCAGAGCGGCGGTGACGTTGGTCGCCAGGGCCAGGGCGCCGACCCAGCCCATGGTCAGGGCGTCCGGCGCGCCCTCGACGAAGGTGCGCCAGAGCGAGGCGGCCAGGACGTAGACGCCCATCAGGCCGAGGCTGACGCCCTTCACCAGTGCGGCCTTGGAGCGGAAGGCGGCGCCCTGGCCCAGCGCGAACAGCGACAGGCCGTAGGTGGCGCTGTCGCCCGCGAAGTCGAGGGCGTCGGCCTGCAGCGCCATGGAGCCGGCGAGTTGCCCCTGGACGACCTCGAGCCCGAACATGCCGGCGTTCAAGGCCAGGACGATCCACACGGCGCGGCGGAAGGCGGGAGAGCCGGTCTCCACGGCGCGGGCGGTGGTCTCGCAACCACAGCCGGCGATCTCGCAGGAGGCCTCGGCCGGGGCCGGCGGGGGCGCTTTGCGGTGGACGATCTCGAAGGTCATGCCTAGATCTTGCATCCTACAGCGACTGTAGGAGCAAGCGGCGATGACAAGCGAACTTTCCATCGGCGGGCTGTCGCGCCGGGCTGGCGTGAAGGTGACCACGATCCGCTTCTATGAGGGCGCCGGGCTGATGCCCAAGCCGGTGCGCAGCGAGGGCGACCGGCGGCTCTACGGCGAGCGCGATGTGCGGCGGCTGAGCTTCATCCGCCATGCCCGGGAACTTGGCTTCGAGATGGACGACGTGCGCGCGCTGCTGGAGATCAGCGACCGGCCCGAGGGCTCGTGCGAACCGGTGGACGAGATCGCCGGACGGCACCTGACCACCATCGAGCAGAAGATCGCCAAGCTGACCGCGCTGAAAGGCGAACTGACGCGGATGCTGGACTGCTGTGGGCATGGGATGGTGGCCGAGTGCCGGGTGATCGAGGCGCTGGCCGATCATGGGCGGTGCGAGACGGAGCACTAGTTCGCCGGCTGACGCGTTTCTGAAGGGGGGAAGTACCCCTACGCCAGATCCTCCAGCATCAGGCGCAGGTTGGTCTCCAGCAGTTCGTCGGCCAGCGGTCCGTCAGGGGCGGCGCGGGCGAGCATCAAGGCGCCGACCATGCGGGTCACCAGGTCGACGGCGCGGGCGCGGCGGTTCTCGCCGGCGGGCAGGCGCTCCTCGACAGAAGCGATCATCTGCTCGACGCCGCCGGCGAACACCGCCTTCAGGTCTTCGGACTGGCGGCCGACATCGCCGCCGAGGGCGGCGGCGGGGCAGCTCTTGCCCGGGGCCTTGCGGGCCGCCTGCGACAGATAGTGGGCGAGGAGTTCGGGCAGGCCGCGGGCGCGGGCGCGCTGCTGCGCCATCACCTGAAAGGCGCTGTCCACCGCCTCGACCGCCAGGGCGTCCTTTGACTTGAAGTGATTGTAGAAGCCGCCGTGGGTGAAGCCGGCGGCCTTGGTGACGTCGCCGACCGCCACGCCGTCGAAGCCGCGTTCGCGGAACAACTGGGAAGCCGCCAGGACAATGCGTTCGCGGTTCTCGCCCGCCTGGGCCTTGCTGATCTTCACGACTTTCGACCCTTGACGATCTCGATGTCCGCAATAATGATGATAATCATCATTAAAGTCAAGGCGGCCCGGGCGCCGCTGCAGGGAGCCAACCATGCCGCTTTGGAAGATCTATCACCCGGTCGGGGCGTTCACGCCGCAGGACAAGCAGGGGCTGTCGCAGGCGATCACGGCGCTCTACAGCCGACTGCCGAAATTCTATGTCGGGGTGGTGTTCCAGGAAGTCGCCGCGGACTCGTTCTATGTGGGCGGCGAGCCGGCCGGGAACTTCGTGCGCATCTGGGTCGACCACATCGCCCGGACCTTGCCGACGGCCGAGGCGCGGACCTGGTGGATCGGGCAGTGCGACGAGGCGCTGGCCCCGTTTATCCGCGACCGCGGCTTCGATTGGGAATTCCACATCGACGAGACCTCGTTCGAGCTTTGGTCGATCCAGGGGACGCGACCGCCGCTACCCAATTCCGAGGACGAGAAGCGCTGGATCAGCGAGAACAAGCCGAGCCCGCTGAGTGAGCCGGCGCTCTAGACGCTGATATCGATGATCATCGGCTTGGGCGGCTCGCCGCGCCTGGCGGCCGCTGAGGCCTCGTCCTTCAGCGCCTGCTCGATGGCCTCGCGGATCTGGCGGGTGATCTCCGACTCGATCTCCGCGGGGTCGGCGTCGGGGTTGGCCGAGGTGACCTGCTCGCGGATCCTGGCCTTCAGCTTCTCGAAGCGCTGTTCCTGCGCCCAGGCGTAGATGCCTTTCTTGCGGACCTCGTCGAGCTGGGCGCGCTGGGAAGCCTTGGCCGCATCCGAGCGCTCCTTGGCCTTGTCGGAGGCGCTGGGCGCCGACAGCCCCTCGGTCAGATTGACCGAGTCGATTTTGCCGGGCTTGCCGGTTCCGGCGACCTGACTGATGGCCAAAAGGTCCTTGGCGAGGCTGTCGTCTCGGACTTGCATGCAGACGCTCCCTGACTTCGCTAGACTTCAGCAAAGGCCGGGCCAACCGGCGGTAGTGGAGGAACCCGCCATGAGCGCGCCGCCGAAGACGGAGCTGCAGGCTTCGCCGCAGGAAGATGCCGCGATTCGACAGGCGGTCCGGGAGGCAGGCGCCCAATTTGGGTTAACCATAGCCGCCGCCGAGCATGTGCCGGGACTGGTCGCCCTGTTGTCGGACGCCAAGGTGTCGGACCCGATCTACGATTTGCCGCGGCCGATCACCGAAGAGAACGTGGCTCGCTGGGTCGCCGATAGCGAAGCTCTCCGCCAGAACGGCGAGTGCATCCTGAGCGTTAGCCTGGACGAGGATGGGCAGGTGGCCGGCTATTCGCGCTTCACGATCTGGCCGGACCGCTCCTCGGCCGAGCTGGCCGGAGCGCGGCGGGCCGATCTGCAGAACTCCCATAGCGGCAAGGCGGGCGTGGCGCGTTCGATCGCCTTCATGTTCGAGCACCTGGGCGTGCGGCTGATCTGCCTGACCGCGGCGCTGGACAATGTTCGCTCGGCCGCCTCCATCGATACGGCGGGCTTCCGGCGGATGGGGGAGGTGGAAAGCCGGCGGCCCGACGGGAGCGCGCGTCGTTCGATCTATTGGGAGCTTGGCCGTGAGGAGTGGGTGCGAACCCACCGCCTCTAGCTCAGGCGCGGATGTCGATCACGGCGCCGGCCGGGTCGCGGCCCTCATCGGCGCGCCTGTCGGCTTCGCGGGCGGCGTCCTCCTCGAGGATCTTGCGGAAGTCGGCGACGGCCTGGCCGGCCAGCGTCTTCTTCAGCTTCTCCTCCTCTTCGGGCGAGAGCGGGCGATGGGGTTTTTCCTGCTGATCGACCGACTTGGCCGGACCGGCCTCCTCGTTCTGCTTGGCCTTGGCGGCGGGGCTGGCGTACTGCGGCTGGGCGTACCAGCTGGCGGGGCCGACGCTACTCACGGACATGGGGCGCTCCACATGGAAATCGTCCCCGTCGTTAAGCAAGTTTCGGGCCAAAAACCCTTGCTGCGTAAGCGATTGCGAGCGCGCAAGCAAACGGCGGCGGTCCTTTCGAACCGCCGCCGCGCTGTCGTTCAGCCTAGTCTAGAGCGATCAGCCCGCCTTGGCCGGGGCCGCGGCGCCCTGGCTGGCCAGCGGCGGACGCGAGAGCGGGGTGAACTTGCCCTCCATCTTCGGCACGGCTTCCGACAGGATGGTCTCGATCGTCCAGCCTTCTTCCTTCGTCACGGTCTCGACCGGACGCGGCTGGCTGTAGAGGATGATGTTGTCGCCCGAGGCGCCGAAGATCTGGCCCGAGACGTTGGCCGCGGCCGGGGTGATCATGGCCACGGAGAAGCGGGCCGGTTGGTCGGCGCGGATCTTTTCAGCCATCACCGCACGACGGGCGGCGGCGGCTTCGTCCTTCACCGGCACCGACTGGGTCATGCGGGTCCAGGCGACCGGCGCCAGGCAGTTGGAGCGCACGTTGTTGCGCGCGCCTTCCATGGCGATGATCCGCGACAGGCCGGCGATGCCCATCTTGGCCGCGCCGTAGTTGGCCTGACCGATGTTGCCCAGCAGGCCCGAGGTCGAGGTGAAGAACATGTAGGCGCCGTCGTTCTGTTCGCGGAACAGCTCGATGGTGGCGCGGGCGACGTTGAACGAACCGCGCATGTGGACGGCGATGACCGCGTCCCACTCGGCTTCGGTCATCTTGTGGAACATGACGTCACGCAGGATGCCGGCCGGATTGATCACCGCGTGCAGGCCGCCGAATTCCTTCTTGGCCTGCTCGACCATGCCGTAGACGGCGTCCAGGTCGGTGACGCTATCCGAATTGGAAACCGCTTCGCCGCCCGCGGCGCGGATTTCCTGGGCGACCTGTTCGGCCGGACCCGCCGAGCCTTCGTCGCCGCCGGCCAGACCGCCGCCGAGGTCGTTGACCACGACCTTCGCGCCTTCGGCCGCCGCGATCAGCGCGCAATCACGGCCAATGCCGTTGCCGCCGCCGGTGACCAGAACAACTTTCCCTGAAAGTGAACCCATCGATCAATCTCCCTAAAATAATAGCGTCGTTGTTATTCGAGCCTGTCGGCCTTGCGCAAGGCGGGAAACAGTTTGGCCCAGAGGCCGGTGACGATCAACGCGCCGACGCCGCCGAAGATCGCCGCCCCGACAGGGCCGAGGAATCGGGCCACGACCCCGCTTTCGAACTCGCCCAACTCATTGGAGGCCCCGATGAACAGCGAGGAGACCGCCGCCACCCGGCCGCGCATCTGGTCGGGCGTGACGATCTGAACCAGGGTCTGGCGGACGTAGACGCTCAGCATGTCCGCGCCGCCCAGCACCGCCAGGGCGCCGACCGAGAGCGGCAGCGACTTGGAGAGGCCAAAGACGATGGTGGCCGCGCCGAACACCGCGACCCCGGCGAACATGATCAGGCCGGCGTGACGGCGGATCGGGTAGCTGGCCAGCACGACGGCCACCAGGGTGGCGCCGATGGCCGGACCCGCGCGCAGCAGGCCAAAGCCCTCTGGCCCGACATGCAGCACGTCGCGGGCGAAGACCGGGAGCAGGGCGGTGGCCCCGCCCAGCAGCACCGCGAACAGGTCGAGCGATATGGCCCCGAACACGATCTTGTTGGTCCAGGTGTAGGCCAGGCCTTCCTTCATCAGCTCCCAGCGTGAGCCTGGATTGACCACCGGCTGGGTGTTCATGCCGATCAGGCCGATGCAGCCGACGGCGACCAGATAGAGCACGACGGTGACGCTGTAGGAGAGGCCGGCGGAAATGCCGACCAGCAGGCCGCCCAGCGCCGGGCCGAGGATCGAGCCGCCCTGCCAGGCCAGCGAGTTCCAGGCGATGGCCCTCGGCAGCAGGCTGCGCGGCACCAGCATCGGGCCAAGCGCGGTGGAAGCAGGACCCATGAAGGCGCGGCTGGCCCCAAACAGAGCCGAGAGCGCCAGCAGCAGCGGGATCGAGGCGAAGTGGAAGATGGCCGCGGCGGCCAGGATCACCGCGGTGGTGATCTCGCCGGCGTAGCAGATCAGCAGGATCTTCTTGCGCTCGTAGCGGTCGGCCGCCTCGCCGGCCGGCAGGGCCAGCAGGAAGACCGGGATGAAGGCGGCCAGGCCGATCATGCCGACATAGAAGGCCGACTGCGCGACGCTCATGGTCTCGCGGGCCACGGCGTACATCTGCCAGCCGAGCGCCACGCTCTGGATCTGCACCCCGAGGGTGGACGCCACACGGGCGGTCCAGAACAGCATGAAGTCCCGCCGCTTGAGCAACTCCCGGATGGTGGCGGGCGGCTCGGCGGGGACGGCGGCTTCGGTCAGGTCGGACATGCGCACTCAAAGGTCGGGAAGGCGCGCAACTTGCGGCGCCCCGACCTGCGCCGCAACGCGCGATTGACGCGCGGTCGTCATGGCCTTATGCGCCCGCCTTCTTGTGTGAACTGTCGGGGACAGGGTCCATGCGACGCCAGCGACGAACCGAGCGCGCCCGACGCGCCCGTTAGAGCCCCGTCGTCGGCCATGCGCCTGACGGCGGAGAAGTCCCCGTTCCTCGCAAGGCTTTCCGCTTAAATGATCGTTCCCGCCGAACAGGCCCTTACCTACACCTACGAACAATCCACCGACGCAGACGCCATCGAGGCGCTGCTCGATCACGCCTTCGGCCCCGGCCGTTTCGTGAAGGTGTCCGAGCGCGTGCGCGAGATCGCCGAGTTCCAACCGGACATGTCGTTCTGCGCCTGGCACAGCGGTCGGCTGGTCGGCTCGGTGCGGATGTGGAAGGTGCACGTCGGCGGCGCGCCCGCGATCTTCCTGGGGCCGCTTGCGGTCCGCGCCGAGGGCCGCAAGTTCGGCACCGGCGGCGAGCTCGTGCGGCTGGCCTGTGCGGCGGCGGAAGCGGCGGGCTATCCGGTGCTGCTGGTCGGGGACGAGCCCTATTTCGGCCGCTTCGGGTTCTCGTCGGCGCCGGCTAAGGCGGCGCGGCTGCCTGGCCCCGTGGACCAGCGCCGGGTGCTGGCGCGAGGGACCGAGCGGCTCCAAGGGCCGGTGACAGCGTAGCGACCTGGAGTTCCTCCCGCGCTGGGGGAGGTGGATCGGCGCGCAGCGCCGGAGGGGGCGCTGCAGCGCGTCCAAGTCCCCCTCAGTCGGCCATCTGGCCGACAGCTCCCCCAGCGGGGGAGCAACTTGCTTGGCGGTTGACCTCGCGTCGCCATTGAGGCGCGGCCTCCGGAGCCTTACCCTCACCGCATGGGAGAAACGAAGAATCCTGGCCTGGAAGGCGTGATCGCCGCGGCCAAGCAGGCGCCTGGGCGCGGATTGCCGCCGGTGCACCTGTGGAATCCGGCGCATTGCGGCGAAATCGACATCGTCATCCGCAAGGACGGGACCTGGTTCCACGAGGGCTCGCCGATCGGCCGCGAGGCGCTGGTGCGGCTGTTCTCCACCGTGCTGCGCAAGGACCCCGACGGTTTCCACTTGGTGACCCCGGTGGAGAAGATGAAGATCACCGTCGAGGACGCGCCGTTCATCGCCACGCGGGTCGACCGCGAGGGCGGGGCGCTGAAGTTCCTGACCAATGTCGGCGACCAGGTCGAGGCCGGGCCGGAAAACGAGATCCGCGTAGAGATGGACGCCGTGACCGGTGAGCCGCGGCCCTATCTGCATGTGCGCCGCGGGCTGGACGCGCTGATCGCCCGGCCGGTGTTCTACGAGCTGGTCGAGATGGCGCAGGAGCGCGACACCGCCGAGGGGCCGCGCCTGGGGGTGGAGTCGAACGGGGCCTGGTTCCCGGTCGGCCCCGCCGGATCGCACCAGCTGTGAGCCCCCACGCGCCGCCAGGTGAACTGCGGGCCTGGATTGAACGCCACCTCGATCCGCTGGACGCCGGCGAGCCGGGCCGCACAGCGTCGGACTTCGATCTCGGGCCCAACGCCTTTCCCAACGAGCCGGTGGAGCTGACCCCAGCGGCGGTGCTGGTCGGGCTGATCGAGCGGCCGACCGGCTATTCGGTGCTGCTGACCCGTCGCGCCGACACCCTGCGCCGCCACACCGGCCAGATCGCGCTGCCGGGCGGCCGCTGCGATCCCGGCGAGACCGTCGCTACCACCGCCCTGCGCGAGGCGCACGAGGAGGTTGGCCTGGAGCCGGACTATGTGTCGGTGGTGGGGCTGTCCTCGCCCTATCGTACCGGCACCGGTTTCCTGGTGACGCCGGTGGTGGGGTTCATCCGGCCGGGCTTCAGCCTGCAGCCGAACCCGGCCGAGGTGGCCGACATCTTCGAGACCCCGTTCGGGTTCCTGATGGATCCGACCAATCACGAAGAGCACGAGCGCGAGGGGCCTGGCGGCGAGATCAGGCGTTTCTACGCCATGACCCACGAGGATCGCTTCATCTGGGGCGCGACGGCGGGCATGCTGCGGGCGCTCTACGACCGGCTCTATGGTGCGGCCATTGCTTAGGGAGCTGGCGCCAAGACTGGTCTTGATCGCCATCCCCTTCGTCGTCTGGTTCGTCTGGCGGGAGGTGGCGCTGCGGACCGGACGGCCGATGGGCGCGACGCCCTGGACCTGGCTGACGGCGATCGCCGGGGTGCTGTTCGGGCTGTCCCTGATGGCCACGGCGCTTTTCCATAGCGACAATCGCGGGGAGACCTATGTTCCAGGCGAAGTGGAGGCCGGGGGCCATGTCGCGCCCGGACATTTCGAGAAGAAGGCGCCCGTAAAGTGACGCAGAGCATCGGCCAGAAGCCCTGGATGAAACCCGCCGCCCCGGTGATGGCGGCCCTGGAGGGCGCAGGCGGGCAGGCCCGGTTCGTCGGCGGATGCGTGCGCAACGCCTTGCTGGGCGCAGATATTGACGATGTGGACATCGCCACCACCCTGACCCCTGACGCCGTCACCAAGGCGCTGGAAGCTGCCGGGATCAAGGCCGTGCCGACCGGCATCGACCATGGGACGGTCACGGCGGTGGTCGGCGGTCGCCCCTTCGAGGTGACGACCCTGCGCCGCGACGTGGAGACCGATGGCCGCCGGGCGGTGGTCGCCTTCACACAGGACTGGGCCGAGGACGCCCAGCGCCGGGATTTCACGCTGAACGCGGTCTATTCCGACACCGAGGGCGCGCTGATCGATCCGACCGGGGCGGGCGTCGCCGACGCCAAGGCCGGCCGGATCGTGTTCGTGGGCGATGCGGCGACGCGGATCGCCGAGGACTCGCTGCGCATCCTGCGGTTCTTCCGGTTCCAGGCCTGGTACGGCAAGGGCGAGCCGGACGCCGCGGCGGTGGCGGCCTGCACCGCGGGCAAGGACCTGCTGGGCAACCTTGCGGCCGAGCGGGTGGCCAAGGAGCTGCTGAAGCTGCTGGCCGCCTATGACCCGCGCGAGGCGCTGGCGCTGATGGCCAAGACCGGAGTGCTGGCCCAGGTGCTGCCGGCCGCCGGCGACCTGGCCGCTTTCAACCGCCTGGTCGAGATCGAGACCGAGCAGCTGTTCACCTGCGATCCGGTTCTGCGGCTGGCGACTCTGTTGCCCGACGACCAGATCGGCGCCGGCAAGGCGGCCGAGGCCTTGCGGCTGTCCAATGAGCAGCGCGACCGGCTGGTCCAGGCCATGGGCAAGACCCCGCGCATCACCTCGTGGATGAGCCCGCGCGAGAGCCGGCGGGCGGTCTACCAGATCGGGGTGGCGACCTTCTCCGACCGAATCAAACTGGCTTGGTCCAAGGCCGACCGTTCGGCCACCACCCACCAGTGGCGCGGGCTGCTGGCCCTGGCCGAAAGCTGGACGCCGCCGCCGTTCCCGCTGACCGGCGAGGACGTGATCAATTCGGGTGTGCCGAAGGGGCCGATGGTCGGCCAGGTGCTGCGCGAGGTCGAGGAGTGGTGGATCGACCACGACTTCATCGACGACAAGTTCTCGGCCATCGAGAAGCTGAAGGCCGTGGCGCAGGGCATGGCGTACTAGAAGTTCAGTTGCTCCCCCGCTGGGGGAGCTCCGGGCCGAATGGCCCGGTGAGGGGGACTTCGGCGTTTCCGGCAGGTCCCCTCCGTCTCGATGCTGCGCATCGATCCACCTCCCCCAGCGGGGGAGGATCCAAAAGTGGAGACCTCGTCCTCGATGAAACTCGGCATTCTCGAGACCGGCGCGCCGCCGGAGGAGATCCGCGAGCGGTACGGCAGCTATCCCTCGATGTTCCAGCGGCTGTTCGGCGAGAGCGCCTATGATTACGCCGTGTTCGACGTGGCGGCCGGCGAGATGCCGGCGACGACCGACGCCTGCGCCGCCTATGTGGTCACCGGCTCGTCGGCGGGGGTCTACGACCCGCTGCTCTGGATCGAGCCGCTGAAGGGTTTCCTGCGAGAGGCCAAGGGCAGGACGCCGCTGGTCGGGGTCTGCTTCGGCCACCAGATCATGGCCGACGCGTTCGGCGGCAAGGTGATCAAGTCGCCGAAGGGCTGGGGCGTGGGGCTGCATCGCTACCGCATCGCCGAGGGCCGACCGTGGATGGACGCGGCCGAGCCGATCGCCGTGCCGGCCTCGCACCAGGACCAGGTGGTCGAGGCGCCGCCAGGCGCCAGCGTGATCGGCGGCAGCGAATTCACGCCGTTCGGCATGCTGGACTATGGCGCCGACCGCGCGGTCTCGATCCAGCTGCATCCGGAGTTCGAGCCGGCCTACGCCAAGGCGCTGATCGAGAACCGCCGCGGGACCCGGCTGACCGAGGACGAGGCCGACAAGGCGGTGATGAGCTACGAGCAGCCCGACGACCGCCTGCGGGTCGGGGCCTGGCTGCAGCGGTTCATGTCTGTCGCCTGAATTGCCGACGCCGTCGCAATCGGCTGGCCTGGCGGGCCGCCGAGGGAGATCCGAACGCTCATGATCGAAGCTCTCATCGCCGCCGCCGCGCTTTCCACAGCTGGATGCGCGCCATTGCCCGGGTTCGAAGCCGTGCTGGAGCGGCCGGGCGTCCGCTATGTGATGTTCGGCGAGGCGCACGGTACGGCCGAGGCGCCCGCGGTATTCGGCGACGCCGTCTGCGCCGCCGCGGCCAAGGGGCCGGTGACCGCGGCGCTGGAATTCACCCCCGCCGATCAGAAGGCGCTCGCCGCCTACATGCGTTCGGACGGTGGGCCGCGAGCGATGGCGGCGCTGCTGGCCGCGCCGGCCTGGGCCGACCGGGGCGGACGCCAGAGCCGCGCGCTGGCCGAGCTGATCGAGCGACTGCGACGACTGAAGGCTGCGGGCGCGCAGGTGACCTTGCTGGCGTTCGACGCGGCTCCGACCGCCAGGGGGACCAGTCCGGCGCGGGAGGAGGGCATGGCCCGGGCGCTGATCGAGGCGGCCGAGCGCCGCCCGGGGCCGGTCCTCGTGCTGACCGGGACAGGTCACGCCGATCGGACGGGCTGGAACGGACCGCCGCCGTTCCGCTCCGCGGCCCAGGCGCTGCCGGCCAGCCAGACGCTGTCGCTGGCCTTCGCGCGACCGGGCGGAGAGTACTGGACTTGCCGGGCGCCCGAAGGCGGCGGCGCGGCGGAATGCAAGGCCTGGCCGATGCCGGTGCGCGAAGCCGTCAGCCCGCGCGGGGTGCGGCTGGACGCCTCGGCCCGCGAGGGATTCGACGGGGCGTTCTCACCTGGCAAGACCTACACGGCGTCGCCGCCGGCGAGGCCATGACGGCCGGGTGAGCGGCAGCTTCCTGCAAGTCTCGGCAGGAAACCTGCCGATCACCCCGCTATCGGCAGCGAAAATCGCCCCTTCGACAGGGTTGCCGATAATCTATCGGCAATTTCGGGGGGCATCGGCACGACCGCGCCTCACCCCGCCGATAGCAGCCTAGGGCCAGCTGACCATCGGCGGCATGGACGAGAGGATCGTGTCGATGTTGCCGCCGGCCTTGAGGCCGAAGGTGGTGCCGCGGTCGTAGAGCAGGTTGAACTCCACATACCGGCCGCGGCGGACCAACTGCTCCTGGCGGTCCTCGGCGGTCCACGGCTCGCTCATCCGGTGGCGGACGATCTTCGGATAGACGTCGAGGAACGCTTCGCCCACCGCGCGGGTGAAGCCGAAGTCCTTCTCGAAGTCGCCGCTGTTGTGGCGGTCGTAGAAGATGCCGCCGACCCCGCGGTGCTCCTTGCGGTGCGGCAGGTAGAAGTACTCGTCGCACCAGGCCTTGTATTTCGGGTGCCATTCCGGATCGAAGGCGTCGCAGGCCTCCTGCATGGCGGCGTGGAACAGCTTGGCGTCGTCGGCGTCCTGGCTGCGTTGCTCGTCCAGCATCGGCGTCAGGTCGGCCCCGCCGCCGAACCAGCTCTCGGCGGTCGACAGGAAGCGGGTGTTCATGTGCACGGTCGGCACCCGCGGCGAGCGCGGATGCACGATCAGGCTGATGCTGGCCGAAACGTAGGTCGGGTCCTTGTCGGCGCCCGGCATCTGGGCGGCCATTTCCGGCGAGAATCGAGAGAGCGCCGCGGAGGTGTGCACCGCCGCCTTTTCGAACAGCCGGCCAGCCAGGTGGCCGCCGATGCCGCCGCCGACGCCGGTGTCACGGGTCCAGGGGCGCATGTCGAACTGGCCAGGCTCGCCCGGATAGAGGTCGGCGGGCGCCTCGTCCTCAAGCCGCTCGAGCTCCGCTATGATGCGGGTCTGCAGGGCTTCGAACCATTCCTTGGCGCGGCCGCGTCGGGCTTCGATCTCGGGAGGTAGGGTGCTCATAGCGCCGGCTTAGGAAATTGGTTCGTCTGGCGCAACGCCTCCGAGAGGCCGATGGCGGCTGAGACGGTCACGTTCAGCGAACGCCGGCCCGGGGTCAGGGGAATGAAAACCCGCGCATCGGCCGAGTCGTGAACTTCGTCGGGCACGCCGAGGCTCTCGCGGCCAAACAGCAGTATGTCATCGGGGCGGAAGGCGAAGTCGTGCAGCGGCTGGGCGGCCTTGGTCGAGAACAGCACAATCCGCGAAATCCCTTTCGCAGCTTGGAAATCGGCCCATCCGGCGTGGCGAACGACATCGGCCGGCTCGCCGTAATCCATGGCTGCGCGGCGGATCGCCTTGTCGGAAAGCGGGAAACCACAAGGCTCTATGACGTGCACGGGCACCCCCATACAGGCCCCGAGACGAAGGGCCGCGCCAAGGTTTTGCGGAATGTCCGGTTGAAAAAGCGCGAGCAGCATTCTAAGCGGTCCAGCCACGGGATTAGCCGGGGCCAGGGGCGAATCGCGGGAGGTGGGTTGTGATCAATGATCCACAAGCCTTCCGAAGGTTTGCCTGGCGCCACAGCGTTTAATTTCCGCACGCCCTTACCAGAACCGCTGGCGGGGGTAGAAGGCTGGATCGCTCCGGGTTTTCCGGGAAGGTCCGACGGGTCGCAGTCCGCGGCCCCAAACGAAGGGTAGCTTTAAGGTGGCCGACACCGTCGCGGGCGCAAATCCCGATACCCATGCCGCGGGCGACGACCCGAACCGGCGTGATTTCATTCATATCGCCGCGGCGGTCGCGGCTGGCGGCGCTGTCGCTGGCCTGGCCTGGCCGTTCATCGACCAGATGAACCCGGCCGGTGACACGCTGGCTCTGGCCTCGGTCGAATTCGATCTGACCAAGGTCGAAGAAGGCCAGCAGGTCACGATCAAGTGGCGCGGCAAGCCGCTGTTCATCCGGAATCGGACGGGCGCGGAAATCGCCAAGGCGATCAAGGACGACAACGCTCCGGATCTGCGCGACCCGCAGAAGGACGAAGATCGTCACAAGCCGGGCAAGGCCCAATGGCTGGTGCTGGTCGGAACCTGCACGCACCTGGGTTGCGTGCCGACCTTCGGCGGCGGCGACTACGGCGGCTGGTTCTGCCCGTGCCACGGCTCGCACTACGACGTCTCGGGCCGCATTCGTAAGGGCCCGGCGCCGAAGAACCTGGCGGTGCCGGACTACACCTTCCTTTCCGACACCAAGGTCAAGGTGGGCTGACCCCGATGAGCGGACATTCAAATTACGAACCCAAGACCGGCATCGAGCGTTGGCTCGACACCCGTCTGCCCGTCGTGCGCCTCGCGTACGACTCGATCATCGACTTCCCGACCCCGAAGAACCTGAACTACTGGTGGACCTTCGGCGGCATCCTGGCGGTCTGCCTGGGCATCCAGCTCGTCACCGGCATCGTGCTGGCCATGCACTACGTGCCGCACGTCGACCACGCCTTCGCCTCGGTCGAGCGCATCATGCGCGACGTCAACTACGGTTGGCTGATCCGCTACATGCACGCCAACGGCGCCTCGATGTTCTTCATCGCGGTCTACATCCACATGTTCCGCGGGCTCTACTACGGCTCGTACAAGGCTCCGCGCGAAGTGCTGTGGATCCTGGGCTGCGTGATCTACCTGCTGATGATGGCCACCGCCTTCATGGGCTACGTGCTGCCCTGGGGTCAGATGTCCTTCCACGGCGCCGTCGTGATCACCAACCTGTTCGGCGCGCTGCCGGTCGTGGGTGAAGCGATCACCACCTGGCTGTGGGGCGGCTTCGCGGTCGACAACCCGACCCTGAACCGCTTCTTCTCGCTGCACTATCTGCTGCCGTTTATGATCGCGGGCGTCGTTGGCCTGCACATCTGGGCGCTGCACGTCCCGGGCAACAACAACCCGACCGGCGTGAACGTGAAGTCCAAGGAGGACACCGTTCCCTTCCATCCGTACTACACGGTGAAGGACGGCTTCGCGATCGTGGTGTTCCTGATCATGTTCGCGACCTTCGTGTTCTATAACCCGAACGCGCTGGGCCACGCCGACAACTACATCCCCGGCAACCCGCTGGTGACGCCGGCGCACATCGTGCCCGAATGGTACTTCCTGCCGTTCTACGCGATCCTGCGGGCGGTTCCGGACAAGCTCGGCGGCGTGCTGCTGATGTTCGGCGCCATCGCGGTGATGTTCGTCCTGCCCTGGCTCGACACCTCCAAGGTGCGCTCCATGCGCTACCGGCCGACGGCGAAGCTGTACTTCTTCATCTTCCTGCTGGCCTGCCTGGTGCTCGGCTATTGCGGCGGCCAGCTGCCGGACAACCACGTGATCCCGGGCCTGTCGACGTTCAAGCTGATCGACGCCGACCTGAACTCGTTCGTGTGGCTGTCGCGTGTCGCGACCATCTACTACTTCGCCTACTTCCTGGTCATCCTGCCGGTCCTGGGTCTCACCGAGACTCCGCTGCCGCAGCCGGAATCGATCAGTGAACCTGTGCTATCGCATCCTGCCAACGCGCCGGCCGGCGCCGCGGCTTCGCCTGAAAAGAGGGGTTGAGCCTAAGATGCTGCGTAAAGGTATCGCGCTCGCGGCGTTTGGGCTGGCTGTTCTGGCTGCTCCCGCCGCCCTCGCCTCGGGCGGCGCCCGCCCGGTGAAGGAAGTCGAGTTCAGCTTCGAGGGGCCGTTCGGCAAGTTCGATCAGGTCCAGCTGCAACGCGGCTACAAGGTCTATCGGGAGGTCTGCTCGGCCTGCCACTCGATGAACCTGATGTACTTCCGGAACCTCGGCCAGAAGGACGGACCGTTCTTCGACCCGAAGTACCCGAACCCGAACGACAACCCGTTCGTGAAGTCGATCGCCAAAGATTATCAGATCAAGGATATCGACTCCGAGACCGGCGACGTCATCGATCGTCCGGGCACCTCGGCCGATCGCTTCCCGTCGCCGTTCCCGAACGAACCTGCCGCGCGCGCGTCGAACGGCGGCGCCCTGCCGCCGGACCTGTCGGTCATGGCCAAGGCCCGTCACCACGGGCCGCAGTACATCTATTCGATCCTGACCGGCTACGAGAAGCCGCCGGCGGGTCTGAAGGTGGGCGTCGGCCAGCACTACAACCCGTATATGAACGGCGACGTGACCGCGGCCTGGTCGGGCGACCACGCCCATGTCCCGCAGGGCGGCTTCATCGCCATGGCCCCGCCGCTCGAGGCCGGCAAGGTGACCTTCGACGACGGCACCAAGTCGACGGTGGAGCAGCAAGCCAAGGACGTCGCGGCCTTCATCGCTTGGGCTTCCGAGCCCAAGATGCAGGAGCGCAAGTCCTTCGGCATGGCGGCGATGATCTATCTCTTAATCTTCGCCGGCCTGCTGTACGCCAGCTACCGCAAGATCTGGAAGAACGTCGCCCACTAGGGTCACGCTCTCCCGCACAGACAGAAGGCCCCGGAGCGATCCGGGGCCTTTTTCTTTGTTCAGCCTGCGGGGGCGAGGATCAGCCGGCTGCGCGGGAAATCGAAGCGCAGCCTCCAGTGCGACAGGAGCGGCCCGCCGATGACGCCGTCCGTGCCGGCGGGCGCGGTTAGCCCGCCGTCGAGGTTCTCGAACAGCAAGCCGGCGAACGAGGCGGCCCGCAACCTGGCGCGGCGCTCGCCCTGCGGCAGCACATCCTCGGGCTTGGCCGCGCCCGGCACGAAGGCGTTGTCCTGGCCGATGCGCACGGCCGTATCGGCCCCGGTGGCGATGACGAATTCGCCGCCCAGGGCGCGAGGGCCGTCGGAGATTGCGGCGCGGGCGGTGGCCACGCCATCGGCGCGGCCGAGAGCGAGGATCGTCTGAGCCGGAAAGCGCGGGGCGCGGCGGGCGGGATGGAGCGCAACTTTGCAGGGGGCGAAGCTCACATCGACCACATAGCCGGAGAGCACGTCGGCCCCGATCACCCCGGCGATCGGGGTATCAAAGGCGTAGGTCCGTGCATCCAGATCGGCGATCGCGAACGGCCGGTCGGGCAGGGTGACCCCCGCGATCCGCACCGCTCCCCGCTGGGCCGGATCGACGAGTCCGGCGGCCTGGGCCTTGGTCTCATGCAGTTGGGTGACCGCCGTGCCGGTGTCGAGGATGTAGTCGCCGGCCAGGCCCGCGATCGAGGCGGGGGCGACGATCACCCCGCGCTCGTACCAACAGGCCACCTCGCCGGCGCGAGCGGCGACGGGCGTCAGGGCGGCGAAGGCGAGGGCCAGGGCGGCGGGCTTCATGGGGACTTCGGATGAGAGTGCGGGACGCTAGCCGCCCCTTCGTCCCACACCATAGCCAAGCCGTGACCGCGCGGCGACAGAATCGCAGGTTCGGAGCATCTGAACGCGCCTCGGGCCTTACAGGCGCCCCACTGATCGCCTAAGTCGGAGACATGACCTTCATCAGGGCATGGCGAGACTTCCGGCGGATGCAGGACGTGGCAGTTGGGGCGGCCAGCCTGATCTATGCCGGCGCGGTCCTGAACGCTTTCCAGGTGCTGCCAGGCGGCATGGCGCTGATCGCCCAGCGAACGCTAATCTGGCCGGGCGTGTTTCTGTTCCTTTCACTGGCGCTGCCGCTGCTGGTGCCAGCGCTCAAGAAGATCCTCGTCCGGTATGTCTGGCTGAGTTTCCGGGCCGGCTTTGGACAGACCCCGGTTTCGGTCCTCACCGGGGTTGGGCTGTTGGCCGCCGCGGCGCTGTTCATCTACTGGCAGGTCTGGGCCGCGCAGCACGGCGGGCGCTATCCGGCGGGGGTGTTCTCGGGCTATGCGGCCGGCATCGGCATCCTGGCGGCGCAGGCGGTCCTGGTGCGGGCGCTGGAGACCGTGCCCGAGGTCCGCCAGCAGATCGAGGAACGCAGCTAGAGCTTGCTGTCTACGGGTTCGAACAGCCGCAGCCGAAGGGTCGGCAGGCCGTGCTCGTCCAGCTCCTCGCCGATGGGAACGAAGCCCAGCTTCTCCAGAATGCGCCAGGAGGCCTTGTTCGCCGGGTCGATGGTCGCGTCCACCTGACCAGGCTCCGAGGCCCCCAGCAGGGCCCTGGCGGCCTCAGTGGCGTATCCCTGGCCCCAGGAGGCGCGGGCGAAGCCGTAGATCAGTTCCAGGCAGTTTTGGATCGAGGTCGGGATCAGGCCGACCCAGCCGATCAGCAGCCCGGTCCGGCGCAGGACCACGGCGCGGCTGCCGATGCCGCTGAGGCGGACGCTGACCCCGGCGTTGGTGATCCACAGGGCGGTGGCGGCGCGGCTGAGCGGCACGCCGTCGCCGACGTGCACCATCACCCGCGGATCGGCGGCGATGGCGGCCAACGCGTCGAGATCGGTCTCCACAAGCGGGCGGAGCCGCAGCCGGGGCGTTTCGATAATCACGCCGAGCTTCTACCGCCTCCATTGTTGGCGAAGTGGGCCAGGGTGCGCAGCCGCGCCAGGCGCGCGCTGTCGGCCTCGTAGTCCGCCCGGCGGTCGGAGACGAAGCCGTGGCCGGCCTCGTAGAGATAGATCGGGATGTCAGGGTGGGCGGCGCGGATCTCCTCGACCCGCTCCGTTGGAATGGAGGCGTCGGTCTTGCCGAAATGCAGAATGGTCGGGACCTTGGGAGTCTCGCCCACCAGCTCGCTGATCCGGCGGCCGTAGAAGCTGGCCGCAGCGGAAACGCCGTCGCAGCGGCAGGCGGCCAACCAGGTCGCCGCCCCGCCCCAGCAGAAGCCGGTGACGAACACCGGGGGCTTGAGAGCGTCGATGGCGGCTTGGGCGTCGCCGGCCACCTGGTCCCAGGGCGTCGCCTGGGAATACTGCACGCCCTTGGCGATCGCCTCCTGGCCGTAGTCCGCCTTGAAGCCGCGTTCCAGCCGGTCGTAGAACGAGGGCGCGATGGTCTCGTAGCCGTCGGCCGCGAAGGCGTCGGCCAGTTCGCGGATGTGGTCGGTGACCCCGAAGATTTCCTGGATCAGCAGAAGGCCGCCGCGCCGGGCGTCGGTCGGCTTGGCGTGATAGGCGGAAAGCTCGAAGCCGTCGAAGGCGCTCTGGAGGGTGATGACCTCGCCCATGCCTCAGGCGCCCTCGAACAGCTCGCGGGTGCGGGCGCGGGCGAGGTCGGCGGCCTCCTCGTGATAGCGCTCGGGGCTCTCGTTGTTGAAGCCGTGCCCGGCGCCTTCATAGATGTAGACCGGCACATCAGGATTGTGCTCGTGCACCGCCTTCTCGACCTCATCAGCGTTGATGCCGGGATCTGTGTGGCCGAGGTGGATGATGGTCGGGCAGAGCGGTTTCAGCGCCGCGTTGGCCGCAACCAGACTGCCGTAGTAGCTGGAGGCGGCGGCGATGCCCTCCACCTTGGCGGCGCTCAGCCAGGTCAGCGAGCCGCCGTAGCAGTAGCCGACCACGAACACCTTGCCGCGCTCGGCCAGATAGTCGCGGCAGGCGGCGATGTCGGTGAGCGCCTGATCGAGGGGAGTGGCGCGCGCATGGGTGACTCCGGCGGTCAGGCCCTCGGGATCGTGCTCGGCGGTGAAGCCGCGCTCGCGGCGGTCGTAGAGGGCCGGCGCGATGGCTTCGTAGCCGGCCTTGGCCCAGCGTTCGACGTCGGCGCGGATGTGCCGGTCGATGCCGAAGATCTCCTGGATCACGATCACCCCGCCCTTGCGCGGCGTGAAGGGCTGCTCGTGATAGGCGGAAAACTCGAAGCCGTCCGCGCCCCGAAGGGTGATGGTCTCGCCCATGCGTCTCTCTCCCGTCTTGTTAGACGCGAGCTAAGCAGAGAACCGCACCTGGTGGGAGGGACGGATGTGTAAAACATCCATCCGGCCGGGATGTCCGCCGCCGCCCTGGCGGCGGGCGTCTTAGACGTTGAAGCGGAAGTTCATCACGTCGCCGTCCTGAACGACGTACTCCTTGCCTTCCTGCCGGAACTTGCCGGCTTCGCGCGCGCCGGCTTCGCCGTTGAGGCGCACATAGTCCTCGTAGGCGATGGTCTCGGCGCGGATGAAGCCCTTCTCGAAGTCCGTATGGATCACGCCGGCCGCCTGCGGAGCGGTGTCGCCCTTGTGGATGGTCCAGGCGCGAGCTTCCTTCGGCCCGACCGTGAAGTAGGTCTGCAGGCCGAGCAGGTGATAGGCCTCGCGGATCAGCTTGTTGAGGCCGGGTTCGGTGAGGCCGAGGGTCTCAAGGAACTCCGTACGCTCGGCCGCGTCGAGCATGGCGATCTCGCTCTCGATCTGGGCGGAGATGACCACGTGGTCGGCGCCGTCGCGCTTGGCGCGCTCGGCGACCAGGTTCGACAGGTCGTTGCCGGTGGCGGCGGAGGCCTCGTCGACGTTCGAGACATAGAGGGCGGGCTTGGAGGTCAGCAGCTGCAGCATCCGCCAGGCCCTGTCGTCCTCAGCCGAGACCTCGGCCTTGCGGGCGGGCCGGCCGGCGTTGAGCTCGGTCAAGGCGACCTGGACCAGGCGCAGGGTCTGGGCGCTCTCCTTGTCGCCGGTCTTGGCGCGCTTCTCGAGATTGACGACGCGCTTCTCCAGGCTCTCCAGGTCGGCCAGCATCAGCTCGGTCTCGATGGTCTCGAGGTCGGCCAGCGGGTCGATCTTGCCTTCGACGTGGGTGATGTCGTCGTCGATGAAGCAGCGGGCCACGAAGGCCACGGCGTCGCAGTCGCGGATGTTGGCCAGGAACTGGTTGCCGAGCCCTTCGCCCTTCGAGGCGCCGCGCACCAGGCCGGCGATGTCGACGAAGTTCATCCGCGCAGGAATGATCTCCTTCGAGGGGATGATCGCGGCCAGGGCGTTCAGGCGCGGCTCGGGAACCGCCACGTCGCCGGTGTTGGGCTCGATGGTGCAGAACGGATAGTTGGCGGCCTGGGCCGCAGCCGTCTGGGTGAGCGCGTTGAAGAGGGTCGACTTGCCGACGTTGGGCAGGCCGACGATCGCGACTTTGAGAGCCATGGGAAGTGCGGTTCCTGAATTTCGAGCGCGCGACCTAGCACGTTAGGGAGCAAGGCCCAAGTCGGGGCCGCCGGCGGACCGTGCGGGCCGGGAAATAGCGGTACATGAGGGAGAAGCAGGGGGATTCCGGAGGTCGCTATGACACCGGTGTCAGGCCTGGCGGCCACGGGGAACGTCGCCCTTGTCGGCGGGAGCCAGGCGCATGACTTCGGTCTGGTACTTCTCGTCTTCGCCGGCCGCCAGCAGGGGTGCGGCGTCGGCGACGGCGTTCAGCAGGGCCTCGACCCAGGCCTGGTCGACCTTGTGGAAGTCGGAGAGCACGTGGCCCTGGACGCGGTCCTTGTGACCAGGATGGCCCACGCCCAGGCGGGCGCGGCGGAAGTCGGGGCCGATATGGGCGGTGACCGAGCGCACGCCGTTGTTGCCGGCCGCGCCGCCGCCGGTCTTCATCCGAAAGCGGCCGGGGGCCATGTCGATCTCGTCGTAGAACAGCACGAGGTCGGCGGGGTTGAGCTTGTAGAACTTCAGCGCCTCGGACACGGAGCGGCCGCTCTCGTTGTAGTAGGTCTGAGGCTTGAGGATCAGGGTGCGGACCGGGCCGCTGGGCGTCTCGATCTCCCCCTCGCGGACGAGGGAGGAGAAACGAGAGCGTTCGGGACCGAAGCGCCAACGGCGCGCGATCTCGTCGACGGCCATGAAGCCGACATTGTGCCGGTTGCCCGCGTGGCGGGCGCCCGGATTGCCCTGGCCGGCAAGGACGAGCATGCGCTGCCCGAGCCGGCCTGAACTTTCTTAGGCTTCGCCTTCGCCGGCGGCTTCTTCAGCGGCTTCCGACGCCGAGGCCGACGAACCGGCGACGGTGGCGACCACGAAGTCGCGGTCGACGGCCGGGGTCACGCCCTTGGGCAGGTCGAAGGCGGCGATGCGGATGGTGTCGCCGATTTCCAGGCCGGTCAGGTCGAAGACCAGCTCTTCCGGAATGGCGTCGGCCGGGCACTGCAGTTCGACGTCGTGACGCACGACGTTGAGAGTGCCGCCCTTCTTGAGACCCGGCGAGGCTTCGTGGTTCTTGAAGTGAACCGGCACCGCGATCTTGATCGTCTGGTGCTCACCGACGCGGTACAGGTCGAAGTGGATCGGCTCATCCGTCACCGGATGCATGTCGATCACCTTGGCGATGACCGGCTGGGTGTCGTTGCCGTGCTTCAGGGTCACCAGGTGGCCCAGCAGCTTGCCGGTGTAGAGCGCCTTGCGGAACTCGTTCGACTTCACGGCGATGGCCACGGGATCCTTGTCGCCGCCGTACAGCACGCCGGGGACCAGGCCCGCGCGGCGGGTTTCGCGCGCGCCACCGGTGCCGGTGCGTTCGCGGAGTTCAACGTTCAGGATGATATCGGCCATGGCCTCGCCTCAAAACGAAGCCGCCGCGCGAAGACCCGCGCGGCGACGGAACGACCCGGTAGGGCCGAAAGGTGCGCGTAGATACACAAAACCCCCGCCCGTGGCAACGGGCCAAGGAGAGGATTCCTAACCCTTTTTCGCGGGCTTCTTCGCCGGCTTCTTCGCCGGGGTCGGAGTGTAGCCGGCGTTCTCGCGAATCTTGGGGACGAACCTGGGTTCGAAGGGCTCAGGGTGGCCTGACGCCTTGATGATGCAGCTGGCCGTGTCCTTCATCGCGTGCTGGCCGAGGCAGAAGACATCCTCGTAGTGCGGCTTGGAGACGGCCAGGCACTGATAGAGGTTCAGCTTGGCCATGTTGGCGCAGGAGGCGGCGTTGGGATCGACCATGATCGCCTCGAGCGTCGCCAGATTGGCGTCGCTGGCCTGGCCGAGAACGGCGAGGGCGGCGACCGCCATGCTGCGAATCACCATCGACGTGTAGGGCGGCGCTCCGGGCGTAGCGGCGGGCAGGGTCAGGGGCTGGCCGCCGGTGACGGCGGCCTGGAGCTGCGATATCTGGGACACGTCTCCGACGACGCGAGTCGCGCTCAGCGATTTTGCCTGAGACAGGCGCGCCTCACGGGCCGCAACGTCGGCCTTGGACCACGGCTGCTTCTGGACGTCGTAGGCGGCCTGCTTCACCGCCACGCCGGCTGCATAGAACTTCTGGCCGTCCTGATTGAGCGCCGCCTTGACCAGGGCCGCGGCGCTGTCGGCGCCCGCGATCCCGACCACATAGGCCGGGTCCTTCATGATCTCGTAGGCGATTTCCTGCCGCTGCTGGGGATCGCTGGCGTAGCGCTTCACCCCGGCGACGAAGGCCGGGTCTTGCAGCGCGACGATCGCGCCGTAGGCCATGGCCCCCTGCAGGAACTGCTTGGGTTCGTAGGATGAACCGATCCGCACGCCCTCGGCGACCATCTGGCCGTCGATGAAGGCCGGCGAAATCGCCGCAGCGCGGTCCATGTAGTAGCGGAAGGCGGCAGCCTGCTCGACCAGCCTGGGCGCCAGGGCGATGGGCGGCGGAGGAGGCGGCGGAGGCGGCGGCGGCGGCGGCGCGGCCGTGCAAGAAGCCAAAAGCATGGCGAATGCGATTGCGGAGGCCGCCAGGCCAACGCGAGGAGCCGTGTTCATTCGAGCCTTCCCCAGGTCATCAGGCGCCGGAAGATAGCACCTGCCAGCAGGCGAGAATGTGACCGCCGCTGGTTAATCAGGTTTAACCAAGCTTGACTGTAAGGGGCCGGGAGCTCGCCCGAAACGAGCCGGGCCGAGAGCGCCGTGGAGGCGTTCCTGACCCGGCTGTGACCATAGCGGCGTCGATAAGTCTCAGCCGCCGCCGGTCGGTTTGTCCAGCTGAGCCATGGCCTTCTCGAGCGCCACGTGCATCGACAAGGTGTCTGCGGCTTGGCGTGGCGGGTACTTCTTCAGGCTTTCCAAGTGCTCGGCGATGAACGGTGAGCCCGCATGGGGCGCCCAGAGCTTCGAGGCGAAGAACTTGCGGCCGATGTAGCCCCACTCCTCGCTCTCGGGATCCATCTTCTCCATCGGGTCCATACGCAGATGGAAGAGATAGGGAATGGACGGATACGCCTTTTCGGTGAACCAGCTGCCGTTCTTCTTGACCCCGATGTGCATCTTCCAATTGTCGACGCGGACGGCCATCAGGTCGGTCTCGTCGTAGTAGAAGAGCGATCGCCGGGCCGATTTCTCGGTCTTGCCGCTCCACATCTCGATTTGGTCGAAGCCGTCGAGATGGCAGGTGTACTTGATGCCGTTCATCGTGTGGCCGTTCAGGAGCTTTTCCTTCACGCCCTTGGCTCCGCCGGCCTCGGCGAGGGTCAAATACAGATCCTCGTGGTTCTGGACGCCGTTGGAGCTCGACCCCGCCGGGATCACGCCCGGCCACTTGATCAGGCACGGCACGCGGACGCCGCCTTCCCAGGTCGTGCCCTTCTCGCCGCGGAACGGAGCGTAGCCGCCGTCCGGCCACAGCATCAGTTCATTGCCGTTGTCAGTCGAGTAGATGACGATGGTGTCGTCCTCGAGGCCTAGCTCCTTCAGCTTGGCCAGCAGAGCGCCGACGTGCTCGTCGTGCTCCAGCATCTTGGCGCGGACGACGTCTTCCTCGGCCCTGCCCTCGTCCACCGCCTGCTGGACGTACTTCTTTTGCGGGTGGCTGAAGATGTGGATGGCGGTGGTGTTGAACCAGCAGAACCAGGGCTTGTCGTCCTTGCCCACGCGATCCAGCCAGTCGAGCGTCTTGTCGAGCACCTCCTTGTCGAAGGTCTCCATCCGCTTGCGGGTCAGCAGGCCGGTGTTCTCGATCTTCTGCTTGCCACGCAGCCCGAAAATGCCGTCGTCGGTGTTGTCGAACTCGTCCGTCGCCCAGGCGTGCAGCACGCCGCGCGGGCCGAACTGCTTCTGATATTCGGGGCTCTTTTGACCCGGATAGTCGAGCTCCTCCGGCTCCTCCTCGGCGTTGAGGTGGTAGAGGTTGCCGAACCACTCGTCGAAACCGTGGCTGGTCGGCAGGAACTCGTTGCGGTCGCCCAGGTGGTTCTTGCCGAACTGGGCGGTCGCGTAGCCCTGGTCCTTGAGCACCTCGGCCAGGGTCGGGTCTTCCTTCTGGATGCCGCGCGTGGAGCCTGGAATGCCGATGGTGGTCATGCCGGTGCGGATCGGGAGCTGCCCGGTGATGAAGGCGGCGCGCCCGGCGGTGCAACTCGGCTGACCATAGTGGTCGGTGAACAGGCAACCGTCCTTGGCGATGCTGTCGATGTTGGGGGTCCGTCCCATCATCCCATGGGTGTAGGCGCCGACATTCCACATTCGATGTCGTCGCCCCAGATGACGAGGATATTCGGCTTGCCCTTGGGCATGGCTCCGCTCCGCTCCATAAACTATGGGGCGGAACAGTGATCGGCGGCGGCCAAGAAGGGCCATCGGGCATAACCCTGCGACGGGCGCACGGAACGCCCGGCAGGGTCTCAGGAAGTGATGGGCGATCCCGTCGGGATCAGTCGAACAGCTTGGAGACCGACTCTTCGTTGGCGATGCGGCGGATAGCCTCGCCGAGCAGTTTGTCGCAGCTGACGTAGCGGATCTTGCCGCCCTCGCCGGCGCGCTCCGGGGCCGGGATGGAATCGGTCATCACCAGTTCCTTGAGCACCGAGCTGTTGACCCGCTCGACAGCCGCGCCGGACATCACGCCGTGGGTGACGTAGGCCGAGACCGCGGTGGCGCCGGCGTCGATCAGGGCCTGGGCGGCGTTGCAGAGCGTGCCGCCGCCATCGATCATGTCGTCGAACAGGATGCAGCGGCGGCCGGAGACGTCGCCGATGACGTTGGCGACTTCACTCTTGCCGGGTCCCGAGCGGCGCTTGTCGACGATGGCCAGCTCGGCGTTGAGGCGCGAGGCCACCGCCAGGGCGCGGACCACGCCGCCGACGTCCGGCGACACGATCATGATGTCGGACGGCTTTTCGTAGTTTTCCTTGATGTCAGTCGCCAGCAGCGGCGCCGACAGCAGGTTGTCGGTGGGGATGTCGAAGAAGCCCTGAATCTGGCCCGAGTGCAGGTCCATGGTCAGCACCCGGTCGGCGCCGGCGCGCTCGATCAGGTTGGCGACCAGCTTGGCCGAGATCGGCGTGCGGCCGCCGGTCTTGCGGTCCTGACGGGCGTAGCCGAAGTAGGGCATCACTGCGGTGATCCGCTTGGCCGAGGCGCGCTTGAGCGCATCGATGCAGACCAGCAACTCCATCAGGTTGTCGTTGGCGGGGTAGTTGGTCGACTGGAGGATGAAGACGTCCTCGCCGCGGACGTTCTCGTCGATGGTGACCCAGACTTCGTTGTCGGCGAAGCGCTTTACCTGTGCGCGGGTCAGGGGGAGATCCAGGTGCGAGGCCACGGCCTCAGCTAGAGCGCGGTTGGAGTTGCCAGCCAGCAGCTTCATTGGTCCCCCAGGGGCAGGTGTCGGTATTTGCGCGGCTTTTATCAGGCGCTGGCCGCTGAGCAAGGGCCAGAAGATGATGAACGCCACATAGATCGCGCCGGGTCGTCGCATGGCCAGGCTTCGTTTAGGGTGCTGGACATGCCCAAGATCGGACTGCCAGCCTGGACCTGGCTCTCGCCACTCATCGGATCGTTGCTGCTGTTTGGCGCCAAGAAGCTGGGCGGCCCGTTCGATTTCGTGCTCGCCGCGGGGCTCATCGCCTGCGTGCTGGCGGCGGTGCACCACGCCGAGGTGGTGGCCCACAAGGTGGGGGAACCCTATGGCACCCTGGTGCTGGCGGTGGCGGTGACGGTCATCGAGGTGTCGCTGATCGTCTCGCTGATGCTGTCCGGCGGAATGGCGGCGGCGGGGCTGGCGCGCGACACGGTGTTCGCGGCGATCATGATCATCCTCAACGGCCTGGTTGGGCTCTGCCTGTTGCTGGGCGGGGCGAGGCACCTGGAGCAACGATACGGCCAGGCGGGGGTGAGCGCGGCGCTGGCCACGCTGGCGGCGCTGGTCGTCCTCACCCTGGTGCTGCCGAACTACACGACCAGCACGCCAGGGCCGGCATATTCCTACAGCCAGCTGGCCTTCGTCGGCCTGGTCTCCCTGGTGCTCTACTGCACCTTCGTGCTGGTGCAGACGGTGCGCCATCGCGACTACTTCCTGCCCACCGGCCCCGCCGCCCACGACGCCGAGGCGCACGCCGCGCCGCCGACGGCCGTGGCCGCTTGGGTGAGCCTGGGCTTGCTGGTCGTAGCGCTGGTGGCCGTGGTGCTGCTGGCCAAGTCGCTGGCGCCGACCATCGAGGCCGCGGTGGCCGCGGCCGGCGCGCCCAAGGCGGTGGTCGGGGTGATCATCGCCGCGGTGGTGCTGGCGCCGGAAAGCCTGGCGGCGGTCCGCGCGGCGCGGGCCGACCGCCTGCAGACCAGCCTCAACCTGGCGCTTGGCTCCGCTTTGGCCTCGATCGGCCTGACCATCCCGGTGGTGGCGGTGGTCTCGCTGCTGATGAGCTGGCCGCTGTCGCTGGGCCTCGACGCCAAAGCGACAGTGCTGCTGATGCTGACCCTGTTGGTCACCACCCTGTCGCTGGGGACGGGGCGTACGACCGTGCTGCAGGGCGTGGTGCACCTGGTGATCTTCGCCGTCTACCTATTTACGACGGTGGTGCCCTAGTCGAGCCTGATCGCCGAGAGCAGGCGGCCGAAGTCCGGCTCGCCGCGCTTGAAGGCCCGGCGGTTGGAGAAGAACAGCTCCTCCTCGGCGCAGGTGTCGCGGCCGATCCACTCGCAGGTCTCGACCCCTGCGATGTTCAGGCGCGAGAGCACGAAGGCCGGCAGGTCGAACATGCGCTTGTCGGGGCTCTGGCCAGACGTGAAAAAGCGCGCGTTGTCGGGATCCTTGGCCGAGAAGGCGTCGAGGAACTCCAGCCCGACCTCGTAGGACTCCGGCCCGATGCAGGGGCCGACTACGGCGACCATCTGCGAGGGGCGGGCGCCCAGCTCCTTCATGAGCTCGACGGTGGCTTCGGCGATGCCGCCTAGCGCACCCTTCCAGCCGGCGTGGGCGGCGGCGACCACGCCGGCCTTCGGATCAGCGAACAGGATCGGCGCGCAGTCGGCGGCCAGGGCTCCGCAGGCCAGGCCGCGGCGCGCGGTGACCACGCCGTCCGCCTCGGGCCGGGTGTCGCCCCAGGGCTGGTCGGCGACCAGGGCGAGCGCCGAGTGGACTTGGTAGCAGGTGTTGAGCGCCGCCGGGGCCAGGCCGAAGTGGGCCGCCGCCCGGCGACGGTTCTCGACCACATCGTCGGCGGCGTCCTTCGAGCCGCGGCCGACATTGAGGCTTTCATAGATGCCGGTGGAGACGCCGCCCTGGCGGGTGAAGAAGGCGTGGCGGATTCCCCGCAGCTCGAGCAGCGGGGAGGTCAGTACGGGCAGGTCGGTCACGTCATGGTCTCGAAGGCGGGCGGCTGGAATCCGCGCGAATGAATGACGGCGGCCTTGAAGAGGTCGCCCATCTGGTCGGGGGAGACGAGCCGCTCCAACTGGCGCTCGATCTGGTCGGCATGGTCGGGGCGGGCGTTGGCCAGCGCCTCGGCCCGGGCCCCGACGCCAAGCCGCACGAGCAGTTCGCCCTGGGTCAGGATCTGCGGCGTCTCGGCCCCCTGGCGCGAGGCGGCGGCCAGCACGGCGGGAAAATCGGCGTGGACGGTGAGGTCGGCCTCGCCGGGATTGGCGAGCGGGTTTTCCTTGCGATGTCGGCGCAGGGCCTGGAGCGTGTCGCCGAACCCCGGCACCGCGCGGCCGTAGTCGATCAGCAGCGCGGCGCCGGCGTCGGCGACGATACGCGCGCCCAGCTCATCGCCCAAGGCGGCCTGTGCGGGGGCGTGCTCGAGGATCGCTCCGACCGGCGCCAACTGGTCCAGGCCAGGCGCGCCGGCCAGGCCGAAGGCCAAGGCCCCGCCCTCGTCGAGGCCGACCATGCGCTCGGCCCAACCCTTCTCAGTGCGCACGTACTGGCGGGCCGGCAGGCAGTCGAGCAATTCGTTGGCGACCAGAATCAGCGGCGCGCCGTCCGGCACCTCGGCGAGGGAGGCGGCCCAGGAGATGTGATCGCCCAGGATCTGGCGCTGGCGATCGCGCAGGGGTTGGGAGACTTCCACCAGCCACACGTCGGCCGCCTCGGTGAACGGCGGCGACAGGCGCGCGGCCCGCAGCAGATCGCTCATCAAGGTGCCGTCGCCGGGACCCATCTCGACCAACCGGAACGGCGTCGGCCGGCCCATGCGGGTCCAGGTCTCAACCGCCCAGAGGCCGATCAGCTCGCCGAACATCTGGCTGACCAGCGGAGCGGTGATGAAGTCGCCTTGCTCGCCCAGAGCCGGTCGGGTGGCGTAGTAGCCGAAGTCCGGATCGTGCAGGCAGGCGCTCATGTACTGGGCGACGCTCATCGGCCCGCTGGCCCGGATCTGGGCCGTCAGGCGGTCGCGCAGGCTCATGGGCTCTTGGTCTTGGCGTTGGGCGGCGGGACGGCGGCGGCGGTCGCCAGCGGCTCACGCAGGCCGCGCCAAATCAGGAACAGGCCGAACAGCACCATCGGCGCGCTGAGCATCATCCCCATGGTCAGGCCCAGCGGGAACTGCTGCAGGTAGCGGTCCGGCTCGCGGAAGTTCTCGATGAAGGTGCGGAAGGCGGCGTAGAGCAGGAAGAACATGCCAGTGACGACGCCGCGGCGCTTGAGCAGGCCCGCGCGGTGGGTCGCCCAGCGCAGGATCAGGAACAGCACGATCCCTTCGAGCGCAGCTTCGTAGAGCTGGCTGGGGTGGCGCGGGGTGATGCCGTCAGCGGCGGGGAAGATCACCGCCCATGGCACGTTGCTGGGACGGCCCCACAGCTCGCCGTTCACGAAATTGGCGATGCGCCCGAAGAACAGGCCGATCGGCACGCAGCCGGCCACCGCGTCGCCCAGGCGGAACATGTCGAGCTTGTTCACATAGGCGAAGCCGACGATGGCGATCAGCACGCCGAGGACGCCGCCGTGGAAGCTCATCCCGCCGTTCCAGGTCTTGAAGATCTCGATCGGGTCGGTGACGACCAGGGACGGGGTGTAGAAGAACACGTGGCCGAGACGTCCGCCGACGATGATGCCGAGGGTGATCCAGAGGATCAGATCGTCGACCTGGGCGGTGGTCGCCGGGGCGCCGCGTGGTCCCCACAGCGATTCGTTCTTCATCAGGCCCGCGACATAGCGCCACCCCAGCAAGATGCCGGCGACATAGGCCAAGGCGTACCAACGTATTGCGAAAGGCCCGATCTGCACGAGGACTGGATCAAAATCGGGGAAGGGCAAGGCTGGCGTCTCCGAATGCTTCGCCAACAGGGTTTAGACGAGAAGCTCTTCGCTTTCATCCCCCGGCAGGCCATATAGGGCCCATGCAGACCCAGAACCCCTTCCTGGACGAGTTCGCCAAGCTGACCGCCGCCGCCATGGGCATCGCCCAGACCGCCGGCGACGAGGCTAAGGCGGCGTTTCGCGCCCAGGCCGACCGCTTCGTGGCGGACTTCGATCTAGTCCGCCGCGACGACCTCGACGCCCTTAAGGCCGAGATCGTCGCTCTGCGCGAAGAAGTCGCGGCGCTGAAGACTGCTGCTGCGAAAAAGGCCGCCAAGTAACACTAGGCTCCAAACACGCGAATGTGGCTCGCCCGGTGAAAGAAGCCGGGTGACGAACGAGCCGCGAAGCAGCTTACTTTCAATGTCGCAGGCGATTCGATGGCCGGCTTGGCCGCGACGCCCTTTGCGAAAGGACCGCCGGTCTAATGGACACTCCGCAATCTGACGAAGACGTCCTGGTCACCTTGGACCCGCTGGACGTGGTCGAGCATGTGCTGACGGCCGAGAACCTGCAGTTTGACCGTACCGAGGATGGCGACCTCGCCTTCGCCCTGACCGGGGACTGGAAGGACTACGAGCTGTGGTTCGCCTGGCGCCCTGAAGCCGACTGCCTGCAGCTTTGCCTGTCGATCGACCTGCAGGCCACCGCCGAGCAGCGCACGGCGGCGTTCGAACTGATCTCCACTCTCAACCAGCGCGTCTGGCTGGGCCACTTCGAGGTCTGGGACGACGGCGAGATCATCTTCCGCCATTCGATGGCGCTGATGACCGGCGAACGTCCGAGCCTGGCTCAGGCGGCGGCGATGATCGACGTGGCGATGGAGGCGGCCGACCGCTTCTATCCGGCGTTCGACTTCCTGGTGCGTGGGTCGAAGTCGGCGGCCGACGCCGTGGCGGCCTGCATGTTCGAGACCGTCGGCGAGGCCTAGGGCCGACACCAAGCACTGAGGACTACCGATGACGCCGATCCTGATGCTGGGCGCCGGCCGTATGGGCGGGGCGCTGATCGAGGGTTGGCGCGCGGCTGGAGCCTTCAAGGCCAGCGACCTGATCATCCGCGAGCCTCACGCGAACCCCACGCTGGAGGCGGCGCAGGCGGCCGGCGCGCTGGTCAACCCCGCGGACGCCGAATTGGCGCGGGCCAAGACCGTGCTGCTGGCGGTCAAGCCGCAGATGTGGCGCGAGGCGGCGGCGGAGGTCGCCGCGCACCTGGCGCCCGACGCGGTGATCGTCTCCATCGCCGCCGGCGTGAAGGCCGCCGACATCTCCCAAGCCCTGGGCGGCCGCAAGGTCGCGCGGATCATGCCGACCACGGCTGTTGCGGTCGGCCAGGGGACGGCGAGCATCTATGCCGACGACGTCGAAGCCTTGGCCCGGGCCCGCGCCCTGTTCGATCCGGTCGGGACGGTGGTGGAGTTGTCGGACGAGGGGCTGATGCACGCGGCCACCGGAGTCTCCGGCTCGGCCCCAGCCTATCTCTACGCCTTCGTCGAAGCTCTGGAGGCAGCCGGCGCCGCGGCCGGCCTGCCGCCGGCCGACTCCGCCCGGCTCGCACGCTCGACCATCGCCGGCGCGGCCGCGCTGATGGCGCGCAGCGGCGAGGAGCCGGCCGAGTTGCGCAAGCAGGTGACTTCGCCGGGCGGCACCACCCAGGCGGCGCTGGACGTGCTGCTGGGCGAGGGCGGATTCCCCGAACTACTGCGCAAGGCCGTGGCGGCTGCGGCGCGGCGCTCGAAGGAACTGGGCGGCTAGCAGGCCCGCCCCACTACGGGGAGTGAGGCGGGATCCTAGTTCGATCGCTTCCAGGTCTGGGCCTGGCACACCACCGAGACGCAGCCTTCGACCTTGAGGGTGCCGTCGGTGTTGGCGCTCATCTTCGAGCCGTAGGTCTTGCCCGAGCTGGGATCGTAGATCTTGCCGCCCGTCCACCTGCCAGGGCCGGCCGGCTTGAAGTCGCGGATCATCAGCATGCCGATCAGCGACCGGTCGCGCAGCGACGCGTCAGGATTGTTGGCGTCCTTGGCCGGGCCGTTCTTCAGCCAGGTGATCTGACCGCACATCTTGGCCTTGTCCGCACAGGGCGCGACCTTGATCTTGGCGGTGCCGGCCTGAACCAGCCAGAGCCCCTCGACCGGGTCGGCGGCCAGAGCCGGGGCGGCGAGGGATGCGACGGCGAGCGTCGCGAGGGCGAGACGGGCTAGCGACATGGGGCTCTCTCCAGGGCTGTGCGCGGGGAGAGTCTGACCGAACGGCGCTATCCGGGCAATCTCACAACCGCGCGAAGGCCGCCGAGCGGCGAACGGTCGAGCATGATGTCGCCGCCATGGCTGCGGGCGACGTCGCGGGCGATGGCGAGGCCCAGGCCGACGCCCTTCTCGTTCTGGTTCCGGGCTTCATCGAGGCGGTTGAAGGCCTTGAAGGCGTCTTCGTAGCGCTCCTGGGGAATGCCCGGACCATCGTCGTCGACCACGATCTCGATGCCGCCGCCGGCGCGGGGATTGGCGGCGACCTCGACCCGCTCGCCATGGGCGGCGGCGTTCATCACCAGGTTGGAGAGGGCGCGCTTCAGCGCGTTGGGCCGCACCGCCGCCATCAGGCCGGGATCGGCGGTGACACGGACCTGAGCGCCGGCGCGCACAGCGCCCTCGCTTACCTCCTCGATCAGGTCCTTCAGGTGCACGCTCTCGACGCCCTCGCCGCCCTCGCCGCGGGCGAAGGCGAGATACTCGTCGATCATGTGCTCCATCTCGGCGAGGTCGCGCTTCATGTCCGCGGTGCGCGGGCCGGGATCGGCCAAGGCCAGCTCCAGCTTCAGGCGGGTGAGCGGAGTGCGCAGGTCGTGGCTGACGCTGGCGAGCAGAGCGGTGCGCTGGTCGATGTGGCGCTGGATCCGCGACTTCATGGCCAGGAAGGCGTGGGCCGCCTGGCGCACCTCGCGGGCCCCGCTGGGCTTGAAGGCCGGCGCGTCGATGCCGCGGCCGAAGTCGTCCGCGGCGGAGGCCAGGCGCTCGATGGTGCGGGTCTGGTTGCGGATGAACAGGATGGCGATGGCGGTCAGCAGGATGGTCGCCATGGCCATCCACAGGACGAAGATGTGGCCCTGGGTGGCGAAGGCGCGGTCGCGCGGCGCCAGGATGCGGATCACGCCCTGGTCGACCTTCACCCGGATGTCGACGTAGGCCGGGTAGCGGGTGGTGTCGAACCAGAAGGGCGAGTCCAGGCGCTGGGCGAGCGCCCGCTCGATGGCGCGGTCTACGACGGCGAAGGTGTTGGTGCGCCGGCTTTGCGGCAGGTCGCGGCCCGGCTGCAGGACAATGGAGAGGTTCAGCGACTTCTCCGCCCGGTCCGCGATCCGCTCGAGCGTCGCCGGCGTCGGATCGTCCTGATAGCTCTCGACGGCCCAGGCCACCTCGCCGGCCAGGCCGTCCGACAGGCGGCTGGTGACCGTCTGCCAGTGGGCGTCGAAGAAGATCCAGGTGACGGCGATCTGCATCAGCGCCACCGGCAGGATGATGATCAGCAGCGAGCGGCCGAACAGCGAGGTCGGCAGGCTGCGCTTGATCATCCGCTGGACCAGCCGCGGTTCGAGCCGGCGAGGGAGCTTCATGCGTCTTTCTCGCACGCCAAGCTGGCGCTGCGAATGGTCATCAATCCGGCGCCAGCAGGTAGCCGACGCCCCGCACCGTCTGCAGGTAGCGAGGAGTCTTGGGATCGTTCTCGATCTTGCGGCGCAGGCGGGTGACCTGGACGTCGACCGCGCGGCCGGAGGGTTCGACAGTCTCGCGCGCCAGCTCCAGGCGATCGACCGGTTCGTGCGGGCTGCGGGCCAGGCGCTTGAGCAGCGCCACCTCGGCCTCGGTCAGGCGGATCAGGACGCCGTCGCGGCTGAGCTCGCCGCGCTCGAGGTCGAAGGCGCAGGCCCCGAGCGAAATGGTCCCGTTGCCGGCGCCGGTCGGCCGCGCGTCTGTGCGGCGCAGGATGGCCTCGATGCGCAGCAGCAGTTCCTCGGGCTCGAAGGGCTTGGCCAGGTAGTCGTCGGCGCCAAGCTTGAGCCCCTCGATGCGGTCCTCGGCCAGGCCCCGGGCGGTCAGCATCAGCACCGGGGTGCGGCCGGCCGCACCCTTGCGCTCGCGCAGCCAGCGGGTCAGCGAGAAGCCGTCCTCGCCCGGCATCATCACGTCGAACACGGCCAGGTCGAAGTCGATGGTCTCGATCAATTTGCGGGCCGCCGCCCCGCCCGGCGCGGCGGTGACGCGGAAGCCGTGCCGCGCCAGGTACTGCTTGAGCAGGTCGCGGATGCGGTCGTCGTCATCGACCACCAGCAGGTGACGGTCAGGAGTTTCGACCAAGGCCATCAGGCGCCTCCGCTCTTCATCCGCCCGCCAGCAAGCGCCGACAGGATACGCCTGGCGCCGGCCACGCCGTCCAGGCCGCCAACCCGATAGGACCGGGCGATGAGGGCGCGCAAGCGTTCAGCCACGCTCTCCTCGAAGGCTCGGCCGGCCTCCGTGAGCGTGGCGGCGCGGCGGCGAGCGTCCAGATCCCCCGCGACTTTTTCGACCAGGCCCTTGGCCTCCAGGTCCACGAGGACGCGGCTGGCGGCCTGCTTGGAGAGGCTGGTCAGGTGGGCCAGCTCCTGGACCCCGACGCCCGGCCGACGCTTGAGCAGAAAGGCCGCGCGCCAGTGCGAGCGCCCAAGACCGAGGCCGCTCTGCGCCTCCAACGCGGCGTCGACGACCTCCCACACCGCCGCTTCGGCAAGCAGCAGCATTTCGAGCCCCGCGTCGAGCTCGTCCTCACGCAAAATCAGCCGGGGATCAGCTGCGGCCATTACAATCGGAAACCCATTTTGTTTGACGTGGCGTCCCCGGGGGGCTGTAAGGGGGCCTTATCGAAAGGAGGACTTTCCCTCATGTCACTAGTGCCCTTTGACGATCGCGACGGATGGATCTGGCTGGACGGCCAGTTCGTGCCCTGGCGCGAGGCTAAGGTGCACGTATTGACCCACGGCCTCCATTACGCCTCGGCAGTGTTCGAAGGCGAGCGGATGTATGGGGGAGAGATCTACAAGCTGACCGAGCATACCGAGCGTCTGTTCAAGTCGGCTGAGATCCTCGATTTCGAAATTCCGTTCACGGTGGCCGAGATCGACCAGGCCTGCAAGGACACCTGCGCCAAGAACGGCCTGACGGACGCCTACATCCGTCCGATCGCTTGGCGCGGTTCGGAGATGATCGGCGTGTCCGCGCAGCAGACCAAGATCCACGTGGCCATCGCCGTGTGGGACTGGCCGAGCTACTTCAAGCCCGAAGAGCGCGCCAAGGGCATCCGCATGTGCTGGGCGAAGTACAAGCGCCCGTCGCCGGAAACCGAGCCGGTTCATGCCAAGGCCACTGGCCTCTACATGATCTGCACGATCTCCAAGCACGCGGCCGAGAAGGCCGGCTTCACCGACGCGATGATGCTCGACTACCGCGGCTACATCGCCGAGAGCACCGGCTCCAACGTGTTCTTCGTGAAGGACGGCGCGCTGCACACCCCGACCCCCGATTGCTTCCTGAACGGGATTACCCGCCAGTCGGTGATCGCGCTCGCCAAGAGCAAGGGCGTCGAGGTGATCGAGCGCCACATCAAGCCGGAGGAGCTCGCGGGCTTCACCGAATGTTTCGTGGTCGGCACCGCCGCCGAGGTCACCCCGGTGTGCGAGATCGGCGAGTACACCTTCACGCCCGGCAAGCTGTCGCTCGGGCTGATGGACGACTACGCGAAGATGGTGCGCCGCGAACTGGTCGCGGCCTAAGATCCATCGTCAGAAACGAGGAACGCCGCCCGGGTCCCGGGCGGCGTTTTTCATGGGCGGATGGGATGGGGGGATCCGCCCTCCAGCCGCGCCCTTGGTGTCGCCTGCGCTCCCATGCAGCGGCGCCAGCCTCAGGTCAGCTACGAATCCCCCCGCGCCGTCGCCCCCCATAGCGTCGACGAGAGTTCATGCTGCCAAAGGATGTGATGCTGGTCTAGCGGCAGGGCGCCTGCCACGGAGGCGAGACGCCCGCCACGCCGCCGTTTCGAGCGGCGGCGCGGCGGGGCGCCCTTAAATCAGCCAAGTGTTCGGGCGGGGATAGGCTTCGCCCTGCGACAGGTAGATCAGGCCGACCACGCAGCGGACGGCGAACCAGACCCCGACGGCGCCCCAGAGGAAGAGGAACAGCATCAGGAACGGGATGCCGACCAGCACGATCGACAGGATGGCGCTGATCCCGATCAGGACGCCCAGCGCCAGGAAGATGGCCAAGCCGATCCAGAAGGTGCGGATCAGGAAGGTGTAGTGGGACCGCATGACCGGGCCAGCGGTGTCGCGATTCATATGCGCGATGACCAGGCCGACCAGAATGGTGAAGCCGTTGACCAGTCCGAGCAGGTAGAGGCCGTAGGCCACGGCCGGCAGGGTGCGGTCTTCAGTCGTCACGACGGCAGGGTTGGTGTCGCTCAATTCAGTCTCCCAAGGTGTTCCCAAGCGGAACGTCTGAACGAAATGTGGCCCCGTTTCGTCCCATTGCTAGTTTAATTCGCGTTCATGTGAGCGCCGTCACTTGAAGCGACCGGCCCGCAACCAGGGCAGCGCCGCGGCGCCCAGTAGCACCAGGAAGATCAGACGGGCCGCCAGGGCCACGCCGAGCAGCCATGCGCCCGCCAGACCCGCGGCCAGCAGCACTGCGAGCGCGCCGATCGCCATCAGGCCCATGATCCAGACGACGGCCTCCATTGCGCGAGTAGAGTGGTGGACGCGATGACCTGGCGCGGCGGCGTCCACGGCGGCCAGGAAGGCTTCGAAACTCTTGCTCTGATCCTGCGGCCGCAGGACCTCGCCGTAACCCAGCGCGGGGATGGTCAGCCGGCGGCGGCGAAACTGCAGCACCGCGCCGCGGTTCAGCCGGCTGACCCTGCGCAGTTCGTTCAATGGGAAGCGACGCTCGCGGCGGGCGCGGCGTTCGACGATCTCGCCGTCTTCCAGCGACCAGACCGTCTCCCGCTGCAAGGGCGATAGCCGCGCGGCGTAGGCGGCCACTACGTTCAGCCGCGGACGACGGTGATCTCGACCCCAGCGGCCGCGGCGTGCGGCGCAAGCGCCAGGGGCTTTTCAACCCGCACGCGGGCGCGCATCACCCGCGGGTCGGTCAGGCAGGCGCGGGCCAGCCGCTCGGCGAAGTCCTCGACCAGCTGGATGTGGCCCTCGGCGACGATGGCCCGGGCGGACTCGCCGATGGATTCGTAGTTAACGGTGTCGGCCAAGCGGGTGGCGCCGGCGGTGGGAACGTCAAGCTCGACATCTACCACCAGCGGCTGGGCCTTGCCCTTCTCATGAGCGTAGACGCCGATCTCGGCTTCGACCTTCAGGCCGGTGACGAAGACCTTGGTCATGACCACGCGGCCTTGAGGCTCAGGCGTGGCGTCCGAAGTCTGCTGCTGCAACGATGGAACCAAGTGCGCTCCGTTAGGCCAGGTGTTGGCCGGCGTCGACCGCGATCATCTGGCCCGTCACTGACGTTGCGTCAATGAGATAGCTCAGCGCATGGCCGATCTCGGTCGGGTCGACCGCCCGCTTGAGCAGGGTGGCGGCGACTTCTTCGTCGAATTCCGCGCCCTGCTGGTGGATCGAGGGCAGGGTGGGGCCCGGGCCGATCCCGTTCACGCGGATCCGGGGGGCCAACTCCTGGGCCAGCATCTGGGTGGCGGCCCAGAGCGCGCTCTTGGACAGCGTGTAGCTGAAGAAGTGGGGCGAGGGGGCGAAGACCCGCTGGTCCAGAATATTGACGATCAGACCGGCGCGGTCGGCGGGCAGCCGCCGGGCGAAGGCCTGGGCCAGGATCAGGGGACTGCGCAGGTTGGTCTGGAAGTGCGCGTCCCAGGAGGCGCGGTTCATGCTGGCGAACGAGTCGTCCTCGAACACCGAGGCGCAGTTCACCAGCAGGGTGACAGGACCGAGTTCGGACTCCACGTCGCCGACCAGCGGGGCGGTGGCGCCCTCGTCGCGCAGGTCGCAGGCGTGGATCGAGGCCTTGCGGCCCTTCGTGCGGATATCAGCCGCGGCGGACTGGGCGTCGTCGTCGACGCTGCGGACGTGGATGGCGACGTCGTATCCGGCCGCGGCGGCGGCCAGGGTCAGGACCCGGCCGATTCTACGCGAGCCCCCGGTAATCAGGGCCGCGCCGCGCGTGGTCTCGGCCAAGGCGGCTTAGTCGAGCCGGCCGAATTCGTAGAAGTTCAGCGCGCCGACGACGACGATGAAGGCAAGGATGGTCAGGATCGCGGTCATAGGAAGCTCCGGCGTTGTGAGATCGGCTTTAGAGCGGGCGCGGGAGGTTCGCAAGTGCCAGACGGCCGCCTCGGAGGTTCGCAAGCGCCTGGGAACCCAAGCGGCTCTCGGGCTTTGCTTTATGCGGGGCGTCGCCCTGCGGCTTCGCCCGATGGCAGGAGCACACAGATGATCAAAGACCAGGAGTCCTTCGAAGCGGCCCTCCAAAGGGTGGCGGATCTTCTGGAGCATCCCCCCGCGCACGGCACGGCGGAGGATCAGGAATTCGGCCTGCTGCTGCACGACATCGAGCTGTTCCATCCGACCGCGCTGACCGCGCCGCCGGACACCAACTTCGCCCAACTCGGCCGGCAGGCGGAGACGCTGTTGAGCCGCGCCAACGACTTCCAGGCCAAACGCGAGGCGCGGGAAAAGCAGGAGAAGTGGACCAGCTTCCCCGAGGACGGCCAGGGAATCGGACCGACGACCGGCGTCTAGGCGCCGGGGATCCTTCCAGCGGCGATCAGCGCATCCAACTCACCCGTGAAGCCGTCGAACCATGGCTGGGCGCGCAGGTCGTCCAGGGTGTCAATTTCGGCGTTGGACCAGCTCCGATCAGGACTGTCACTCAGGGACCGCATGGCCTTCATCAGGAGGTCGGCGAGGGGCGTCGACGCCCCAGCCACTGGCGTTCTGCCCTCCTGTTTGATGAGCAGCTCATAGTTCGCCTGCGAGGCCGCGCGGGAATAGGCCCAGCGGGCGGAGGCCTTCTCCTCGGGACCAACCCCGTCCAAAAACGCGCGGAGGGCCTTCTGCCGATTGGAAGGCGGCTGGCCATCGAACGGATCAAAGAACAGTCCCTGCAATCCTGGCGTTTGGCCGTAGAAGCCCATGACCATGGCCTCCTGCTCGGACATAAGGGTGCGGGCGAGCGCCTGTTCCTCGGCGGTGAAGGCCCCGCCATGGTTGCTCGTGACGGCGTATAGCGAGCGCCGATCCAAGCCGCCCATCAGCGTGTGCGCATCCCGGCCGCACGGGCTGCGGACGTCGAACGGCTTCCCGCTGGCCTCCATGGCGGCGTACTGCAAGTCCATCCGCGCACGCGCATCGCTCGCCACATTCCCGAAATTCCGGCCCAGCGACGAAGACAGGGCGCCGGTCAGTCCGCCGGTCAGGCCGTTCGCCAAGGAGCCGTTGCGGCCTGGGAACAGGAGCGCGAAGCGCGACAACGGCGCGGCGGGATCGCCCGTCTCGGTCGTGTCCTGGTTGCGCACTGGCGGCGGCGGTTGGGCGACCGCATGAGGGTAGGCCGCGGTTTGTGGCGCGTCGGTCATGGTCCTGCTCCAGGGCATCGGCTGTGACCATGGTCGGACGTAGGGCCGGGCCGCGCAGCAAGTCAGCGGCGAACGCGCAAGAGTTTGCGACGGCGCTGAATCCACCCCTTGTCGAACCGTGATCGGCGGGGCCAAGGTCAAAGAAAAGGCCTTTGAGGAAACGCCATGCCCCTTCAGACCATCGCGCCGGGCGACCTGACCAAGGTCGCCGTGGGGATCGACCGACCCGAGGACGTGGTGGTCGGCCCCGATGGCCGGGTCTTCGCCTCCGACCACCAGTGCGCGGTGGCCGAGATCTTCCCCGACGGGTCGTTCAAGCGCATGGGGCCGAAGGGCGGCGCGCCCAACGGGATCAACATGGACGCCCAGGGTCGGGTGCTGATCGCCAACTTCGGGATCTATGACCGCCAGGACGGGCCGCTGCAGCGGTTCGACCCGGCCACCGGCGAACACGAAAACCTGCTGATAGAGGTCGGCGGGCGACGGCTGACCAGCGCCAACTATCCGGTGATAGACCGCGCCGGCAACATCTGGTGCGCCAACTCCACCCACGCAGAAACCTGGCCACAGGCGCTGGACGGACGTCCGGACGGCTTCATCTTCGTGCTGCGCCCGGACGGGTCGAGCGAGGTGGTGGCCGAGGGGCTGAAGTTCCCGAACGGCCTGGCCCTGTCGGCCGACGAGCAATACCTGTTCTGCGCCCAGACCAGCGGCGCCGACGTGATGCGCTTCCCGATCCACGCGGGTGGCACGCTAGGCGCCGGCGGCCGCTACGGTCCGGTGCTGGGCCGGCTGCAGACCCCGGGCGGCGAGCCTGTGCCAAAGGCCGATCTCGGCTACACCGACGGCGTCGGCATGGACGCCGAGGGCAACCTTTGGGTCTGCCTGCCGGGTGCCGACAAGGTGGTGGCGATCACCCCGGAGCTGGAGGTCGTCGTGGTGATCCACGACCCCAGCGGCGAGGTGGTCAACCACCCGACCAACATCACCTGGGGCGGGCCGGACCTGAAGGACCTTTACATCGGCTCGATCCGCGCAGGTTATGTATTGAAAGGCCGTAGCCCGGTTGCGGGCCAGCCGCATGTGCACCAGTTGGGGAGACGAGTTTCGGCCTGAGTTCAGAGTCCGAATACGAAGCCTCTTCCACAGTGATCATTGATCACTAAAATGCTTGTTTGAAGCCGTCGGGGGATCTCGTCGGCGCTGAAAAATCCAACGAACGCCTCCGGGAGGACGTCATGCGCGAGTACCTGCAGTTCTACATCGACGGTCAGTGGGTCGATCCGGTCGAACCCAAGACGCTCGACGTCATCAACCCGGCGACCGAGAAGGTTGCGGGCAAGATCTCCCTCGGCGGCGCCGCCGACGTAGACAAGGCCGTGAAGGCCGCCCGCAAGGCCTTCGCCAGCTGGTCGCAGACCACCCGCGAAGAACGCCTGGACGTGCTGAACCGCATCCTGGCCGAGTACCAGAAGCGCTTCGGCGATCTGGCCACCGCCGTGACTGAGGAAATGGGCGCTCCGTCCTCGCTCGCCCAGCGCGCACAGGTTCCGATCGGCATGGGCCACCTGGGCACCGCCGCCGCCGTGCTGAAGGACTTCAAGTTCAGCGAAGACCGCGGCCCGACGATGATCGTCAAGGAGCCGATCGGCGTCTGCGGCTTCATCACCCCCTGGAACTGGCCGCTGAACCAGATCGTCTGCAAGGTGGCTCCGGCCATCGCGACCGGCTGCACCATGGTGCTGAAGCCGTCGGAAGTCGCGCCGTTCACCGGCCAGATCTTCGCTGAGATCATGCATGCCGCCGGCGTCCCGGCCGGCGTGTTCAACCTGGTGCAAGGCGACGGCGCCGGCGTCGGCGTGGCGCTGTCGAGCCATCCGGACGTGGACCTGATCTCGTTCACCGGCTCGACCCGCGCCGGCATCGAGGTGGCCAAGAACGCCGCCCCGACCGTCAAGCGCGTGGCCCAGGAACTGGGCGGCAAGAGCCCGAACATCGTGCTCGACGACGAAGCCTTCGCCAAGGGCGTGGGCCGCGGCGTGGCCACCGTGATGACCAACTCCGGTCAGTCCTGCAACGCCCCGACCCGCATGCTGGTCCCGTCCCAGCGCATGGACGAGGCGATCGCCGTGGCCAAGGAAGCGGCCGCGACGGTCACCGTCGGCGATCCGAACGGCAACGCCCAGCTCGGCCCGGTGGTCTCCGAGGTGCAGTTCAACAAGATCCAGAAGCTGATCCAGGCCGGCATCGACGAGGGCGCGACCCTGGTCGCCGGCGGCGTCGGCCGTCCGGACGGACTGGACACCGGCTACTATGTGAAGCCGACCGTCTTCGCCAACGTCACCTCGGACATGACCATCGCCAAGGAAGAGATCTTCGGCCCGGTGCTGTCGATCCTCGGCTACGAGAACGTCGATCAGGCCATCGCGATCGGCAACGACACCGAGTATGGCCTGGCCGCCTATGTCCAGGCCGCCGACCTCGCCAAGGCTCGCGAAGTGGCTTCCAAGCTGCGCGCCGGCCAGGTGTCGATCAACGGCGGCGGCGGCGACCTGATGGCGCCGTTCGGCGGTTACAAGATGAGCGGCAACGGACGCGAGTGGGGCGATTTCGCCTTCAACGAGTTCCTCGAAGTGAAGGCCGTCCTCGGCTACGCGCCGAAGGAAGCGGCCGAGTAAGGCTCGCCTAGATCCTCCCCTTCGGGGGAGGTGGCTTGCGGCGTAAGCCGCAAGACGGAGGGGGACGGCGCTTGGTCAAAGTCCCCCTCAGTCAGCCAATCGGCTGACGGCTCCCCCAGCAGGGGAACATCCGGGGCGGCGCGGCTTGCACAGCCGCGCCGTGCAGGATCATCCTCTCCGAAAAGAAGAGAGGTGGGAGGAACGATGTCCACGGACATTCGAAGCGTGGCCGACATCGCGCGCCATCATGCGCAGGTGCGGCCGAATGAGACCGCGATCTGGTTCGAGGGAGCGGTCACCACCTATGGCGACCTGGACCGGCTGTCCTCGCAATGCGCCCAGGCGCTGATCGCCGCCGGCGTGCGGCCCGGCGAGCGGGTCGGGGTGCTGGCCAAGGGTTGCGACGCCTTCTTCATCCTCTGGCTCGGCTGCCTGAAGGCTGGGGCCTGCCTGACGCCGGTGAACTGGCGGCTGGCGCCGCCGGAGATCGCCTTCGTGCTGAAGGACGCCGGCTGTCGGCTGGTGGTGACCGGGGCTGACTTCGCGTCACTGTTGGACAAGGTGCTCGCCGACGTCCCCGATCTGCAGACGGTGGTGCAGGTCGAACCCGGGCACGAGCGGTGGCCGGGTTTCGCCGAGTGGATCGGCCGGTTTCCGGCCGATGATCCCCACCTTCCCGCCGACCCGCAGGACGACGTCATCCAGCTCTACACCTCGGGCACGACGGGCCTGCCCAAGGGCGTCCAGCTGACCGAGCTGAACTACGCCACGGTGTTCGATTCCGCCCGCCAGCAGTGGGCGCAGTTCTCGCCCGGCATGGCGGTGCTGGTGGCGATGCCGCTGTTCCATGTGGCCGGCGCCAATCTCGGCATACTGGCCCTCCTGCAGGGCGCCAAAGCCATCGTGCTGCGCGAGCCCGACCCCGGGGTGATCCTGAAGGTGATCGAGCAGCACAGGATCGAGCACGCCTTCCTGGTGCCGGCGCTGATCAACATGATCCTCCAGCGGCCGGAGGTGGCGAGCACGGACCTGTCGAGCGTACGCAACATCTACTACGGCGCCTCGCCGATCTCCGAGGAGGTGCTGAAGCGCGCGCAGGCGACGTTCCCGGCCCAGTTCACTCAGCTCTACGGCCTGACCGAAACCATCGGCGGCGGGACCAACCTGCCGCCCGAGGCGCACGACCCGGCGCGGGGCAAGCTGCGCTCCTGCGGCATCCCGTCGGCCGGCTTCGAGGTCCGGGTCCGGATCGAGGAGCGCGACGCCGCGCCGTTCGAGGTCGGCGAGATCGAGATCCGCTCGCCGGGGGTGATGAAGGGCTACTGGAACCGCGCCGAGGCCACCGCCCAGGCGATCTGCCCGCAGGGCTGGTTCCGCAGCGGCGACGCCGGCTATTTCGACAACGACGGCTACCTGTTCATCCACGACCGGGTGAAGGACATGATCGTCTCCGGCGGCGAGAACATCTATCCCGCCGAGGTCGAGAACGCGCTGTTCTCCCACCCCGCCGTCGCCGACGCCGCGGTGGTGGGCGTGCCCGACGAGCGATGGGGCGAGGCGGTCAAGGCGTTCATCGTCGTGCGCCCCGGCGCAGAGGCCGACGCCGCGGTCATCATGGACCACTGCCGCGCGCTGATCGCGGGCTACAAGGTCCCCAAGTCCGTCGACTTCATCGCGGTGCTGCCGCGCAATCCCTCCGGCAAGGTGCTGCGGCGAGAGCTGCGCGCGCCCTACTGGGAAGGGCTGGGCCGCAATGTCGGTTGAGCTTCAAGAAGAGGAAGACCTGATGGACCCGCACTTCAAGGCGATGGTCGACGCTGCCGCGGCCCAGGCTGGCGAGGCCCCGCCGCTGGACGCCATCCCCCCGGCGATGATCCGCGCGGGCTATCAGATGCAGCGCAAGGCCACCGACCAGAACCCACCGCAGGACGTGGTCGCGAAGGACCTGCAGGTCGACGGCGCGGCCGGGCCGATCCCGGCGCGGCTCTACACCCCGGCCGGCGCCAAGTCCCCGAGCGGCGGCCTGGTCTATTTCCACGGCGGCGGCTTCACTATCGGCGACCTGGAGAGCCATGACGGCCATTGCCGGCGCCTGGCCTCGCTGGCCCGGGTGCGGGTGCTGGCGATCGACTACCGGCTGGCGCCGGAGCATCCGTTCCCGGCCGGGCACGACGACGCTCTGGCGGCCACCAAGTGGGCGTTCGACCACGCCGCCGAGATTGGCGTCGATCCGAAGCGGATCGCGGTGGGAGGCGACTCGGCCGGCGGCAACCTGGCCGCTTCGGTCTCGCTGGACCTGAAGGATGATCGGGCCCGCAAGATCGCCTTCCAGCTGCTGCTCTATCCGGGCATCTGGCCGGAGGAGGAGACCGCCTCGCGCAAGGCGCTGGACGGGCCGATCCTGACAAAGGCGGCGATCGCCTGGTTCGACAAGTCGCTGGCGGCGCTCGGCCATCCGCAGGCGGCGCGCGCCTTCCTCGGCAAGGCTACGCTATCGGCCGAGCTGCCGCCGGCGCTGGTGGTGACCGCCGGCTTCGACCCGCTGAAGGATGAGGGCCGCGACTTCGCCGCCGCGCTGAACGCCGCCGGCGCGAGCGCGACCCATGTCGAGTATTCGGGCCTGGTGCACGACTTCTACATCATGCCGGACGTGTCGCCGGCCGTGCATGAAGCGGTGAAGGAAACCGCCGCGGCGCTGAAGGCGGCGGTGGGGTAGCACCTCCCTGGAGACGGAGGGGGCCTGCTGAGTCAGCTATCCCCCTCAGTCAGCCATTCGGCTGACAGCTCCCCCAGTGGGGGAGCATCTATGTTCTTCCAGATCCTCCCTATTGGGGGAGGTGGATCGGCGCGTAGCGCCGAGACGGAGGGGGCCGCGTTAGCGGTCCTCCAGCGCCTGCCTGATCGTCGCCGTTGCGTCATCCACGTCCCGAAGCACCAGCTCGGCCGAGAAGCGAAGCGTCCGAACACCCGCCTCAGCCAACCAGGCGTCCCTGCGCTCGTCCCGCAGGGGCCGCGCCCCGGCGCCATGGCCGGCGCCATCCACCTCGACGCAAAGTTTGGCGGCGTCGCAGTAGAAATCGAGCACATAGGGGCCCACCGGGTGCTGCCGGCGGAAATGCAGGCCATTCAGCCTGCCGCCTTTGATCGCTTTCCAGAGCAGGACCTCGGGCAGCGACATGCTCTTGCGCAGCTTGAGTGCAAGGCGGCGTGTCCGGCGAGGTGCATCCATTCTCGAAGCTTGGCCTTGCCCCTGAAAAAATCAAAGTCCCCCTCAGTCAGCCATTCGGCTGACAGCTCCCCCAGCGGGGGAGCATCTACGTTTTTTCCAGATCCTTCCCATTGGGGGAGGTGGATCGGCGCGGAGCGCCGAGACGGAGGGGGCCTGCTGGCTGACAGCTCCCCCAGCGGGAGGGCATCTAGGCTTTGAGCAGCACCTTCCGCACCGCCCCGGTCAGTTGGGCCAGTTCGGCGTCTGTCGTGATGTAGGGCGGGGTCAGGTAGACGACCTTGCCCATGGGGCGGATCCAGCAGCCGTGCTCGGCGAAGGCCATGCAGAGCGGGCCGGTTTCCACCGGGTGGTCGAACTCGACGACGCCGATGGCGCCGAGGGTGCGGACATCGACGACGCCGGGGGCGGCGCGGCAGGGCTCGAGGCCCTTGGCCAGGGCGGCGTTGATGCGGGCGACGTCGGCCTTCCAGGTTCCGTTTTCGAAGAGGTCCAGGCTGGCGTTGGCTGCGGCGCAGGCGAGCGGATTGGCCATGTAGGTCGGGCCGTGCATCAGGGCCGCGCCGGCGTCGTCCGACCAGAAGGCTTCGAACACGTGGCTGCGGGCGATGGCCGCCGAGAGCGGCAGGGTGCCGCCGGTCAGCGCTTTCGACAGGGTTACGATGTCGGGCGTAACGCCCGAGCCGGAGCAGGCGAACAGGTCGCCGGTGCGGCCGAAGCCGACGAAGATCTCATCGAAGATCAGCAGCACGCCATGCTTGTCGCAGAGCCGGCGCAGGGTGCGCAGCACCTCGTCGCCGTGGAACAGCATGCCGCCGGCGCCCTGGACGCGCGGTTCGACGACCATGGCGGTGATCTCGGCGCCGCGCTCGGCCAGCAGGGCGTCCAGCGCGATTTCGGAGTCGGCGTCGAGCGGCAGCGGGGTGACGATCTGCGAGGGCATGACCCCGGCGAACAGGCTGTGCATGCCCTCTTCCGGATCGCAGATGGTCATCGTGGCCAGAGTGTCGCCGTGATAGCCGCCGGTGAAGCTGAGGAACCGGGTGCGGCCGGAGACGCCGCGATTGATCCAGAATTGCAGCGCCATCTTCATGGCGATCTCCACCGAGACCGAACCACTCTCGGCGAAGAACACGTGATCGAGGTCGCCGGGCAGCAGGGCCGCCAGGCGGCTGGCCAGGCGGTAGGCCGGCTCGTGCGCCAGGCCGCCGAACATCACGTGCGGAGCCAGGCCAAGCTGGCGGGTCACCGCCTCGCGGATGTGCGGGTGATTGTAGCCGTGGCAGGCGGTCCACCAGGAGGCGATGCCGTCGACCAGTTCGCGGCCGTCCTCGAGGATGATCCGTGCGCCGTCCGTGCGGGCCACGGCCAGCGGCGCCGGCGCGGTCTTCATCTGACAATAGGGGCGCCAGACGTTGCGGGCGCCTTGGGTCATCCAATCCGGTGTTGGGCAGTCCGGTGTCGGGAAAGTCATGACCGGCGGCTTTAAAGCACGGCTCGGCTCGTGCATACCGCGCGCCGTGACCGACAGCCTGACCGCCTTTGCGCAAGACAAGCTCGCCACGCTGGAGGCCAAGAGCCTCAAGCGCACCCTGATCCCGACGGCGCGCCTGGACGGCCTCTGGGTCGAGCGGCAGGGACGGCGGCTGCTGTCGTTCTCGTGCAACGACTATCTGAACCTCTCGCACCATCCCGCGGTGAAGGCTGCGGCCCTGGCGGCGGTGGAGACGCACGGCGTCGGCTCGGGCGCCTCGCGGCTGGTTACCGGCGACAATCCGATCTTCGCGCAGCTCGAGGCGCGGCTGGCGGCGCTGAAGGGCGCGGAGGCGGCCTGCGTGTTCGGCTCCGGCTACCTGGCCAATTCCGGGATCATCCCGACCTTCGTCGGCGAGGGCGACCTGATCCTGATCGATGATCTGGCCCATGCCTGCATCTGGTCGGGGGCGCAGCTGTCGCGGGCGCAGGTCGTGCCCTTCCGCCACAACGACGTGGCTGACCTGGCCGCCAAGCTGGCGGCGTTTCGCGGGCAGGCGGAGCGGGCGCTGATCGCCACCGACGGGGTCTTCTCGATGGACGGCGACGTGGCGCCGCTGGACGAGATTTCGGCGCAGGCGCAGGCGCACGACGCCTGGCTGCTGGTCGACGACGCCCACGGGCTGGGCGTGCTAGGCGAGGGGCGCGGCACGGCGGCGATGTTCCCGGGCGCCAAGATCGACCTGGCGATGGGCACCTTCTCCAAGGCGCTGGGCGGCTATGGCGCCTATGTCTGCGCCAGCGCCCCGGTGATCGACTTCATCAAGACCCGCACGCGCACGGTGGTCTACACGACCGGCCTGCCGCCGGCGAACGCCGCGGCGGCGCTGGCGGCGCTAGACGTGATCGCCGCCGAGCCCGAGCGGGTGGCCGCGGTTCTGGCCAAGGCGCGGCGCTTCACCCGGGCGCTGAACCTGCCCGAGGCGACCAGCGCGGTGGTGCCGATCGTGCTGGGCGAGGCGGAACGGACGCTGGCGGCGGCCACGGTGCTGGAGAAGCAAGGCTTCCTGGTGGTGGCGATCCGCCCGCCGACCGTGCCGGCCGGCACCGCGCGCCTGCGGGTGGCGTTCACGGCCGGGCATCCCGACGACGAGATCGACCGGCTGGCGGCGGCGGTGCGGCCGCTGATGGCCGCCTGATGCGCCAGCTGTTCGTGGCCGGCGCACATACCGACGTGGGCAAGACCTGGGCCGCCTGCGCGATCCTGCGGGCGGCGCGGGCCAAGGGGCTGAGCGTCGCGGCGCTGAAGCCGGTGGTCAGCGGCATCGACGAGGACGATTGGTCAGGCAGCGATCCCGGCCAGCTGCTGGCGGCGATGGGCCAGCCGCCGACCCGGGAGGCGCTCGACGCCATCGCGCCGTTGCGGTTCGCCGCGCCACTATCGCCGCCGATGGCCGCGCGGCTGGAAGGGCGCGAGCTGCTGGGCCGGGAGCTGGCCGAGTTCTGCCAGGACGGACTGACGGCGTCGGACACCGACCTGATGCTGGTCGAGGGCGCGGGCGGGGTGATGTCGCCGATGGCGGAGGACGCCACCTGCCTGGACCTGATGCTGGCGCTGGGCCTGCCCTGCGTGCTGGTCGGCGGCACCTATCTCGGCGCGATCAGCCACACCCTGACCGCCATCGAGACCCTGCGCGGACGGGGGGTCGCCATCGAGGCGGTGGTGATCAGCCAGAGCGGGGATCCCGAGGCGCCGGACTTCGCCCAGAGCGTCGAGAGCGTCGCGAGGTTCGCCGGCGGCGTGGCAGTGATCGCCGCCGCGCGGGGCGACGAGACCTGGGCGGCCGCGCTGGTCTAGGCGTAGGCTTCCTCGGTCTCGCGGCGGCGCTGGGCGTGGGCGAGCACCGCCATGCCGACCACGACCGACAGGATCGAGCCGGCGATGACCCCGATCCGCACCTCGGTCTGGAGGAGGGCGTCGTCGGGGTCGAAGGCGAGACCGCCGATGTACAGGCTCATGGTGAAGCCGACCCCGCAGAGCAGCGAGACGCCGTAGAGCTCCAGCCACTTGGTCCCGGTCGGGCGGCGGGCCAGCTTCAGGCCGATGGCCAGGGCCGAAAGCCCGAACACGCCGATCTGCTTGCCGAGGAACAGGCCGAGCGCGATGCCCAGCGGGACCGGCGAGAGCAGCGAGCTGAGCGGCACGCCCTCGAACGAGAAGCCGGCGGCGGCGAAGGCGAACAGCGGCAGGATCAGGAAGGCCACATAGGGGTGCAGGCTCTCCATGAAGTGCTTGAGCGGCCCTTCGTGGCCCGGCTTGCGCGGGTCGATGGGGATGGTCATGGCGGCGGCGACCCCGGCGATCGAGGTGTTGACCCCGCTTTTCAGGCAGAAGGCCCAGGCCAGGGCGAAGCACGCCGCATAGAACAGGTAGGGCGCGCTTTTCCATTGCGACATCAGGGCCATCAGGCCGATGGCCGCGGCGGCGCCGCCCAGCGCGTAGAGGTTGATGTCGGTGGTGAAGAGGACGGCGATCAGGGCCACGGCGCCGAGATCGTCGGCGATGGCCAGGGTCAGCAGGAAGATCCGCAGGGCGGGGGGCAGCCGGCTGCCGACCACCGCCAGGGCTGCGAGCGCGAAGGCGATGTCGGTGGCGGTCGGGGTCGGCCAGCCCTGCGGCGCGCCGTTCGGCCCGGCGTTGATCAGCAGGTAGACCGCGGCCGGCGCCACCATTCCGCCGATCGCGGCCAGGACGGGCAGGGCGAGGCGGCGTGGATTGGACAGCTCGCCGCGCAGGATCTCGTGTTTGATCTCCAGCCCGACCACGAAGAAGAACACCGCCATCAGGCCGTCCTTGATCCACTTGTAGACCGGCTTGACCTCGTGGAAGGCGCCGATCTGGATCGGGATCTCGTGCTTGATGAAAGCGAAGTAGTGGTGCGACCAGGGGGAGTTGGCGAGGATCACCGCCAGCAGCGCCGCCGCGGTCAGGATCACGCCCGAAGCCGTCTCGGTCTTCAGGAAATCGAGGGTCAGTCTGCGCGCCATGGCTCCGGTTAGCATGGGCGGCGCGCGCTGAGCACGTCAATCGAGCGTTGCTGGCGGGCTTGTGATCGACCGGCGATCGCCGCTTGTCGGCGCCGCGCGCCTGGGCCATCTGGAGACATGCCCGTCTCGCCCGACTACCGCCCAGAGCCGCACATCCAGGAGCTGGGGGGCGAATTCGCCGATCCGGTGGCGGCGGCGGACTTCCCGATGACCCTGCTGCGGTTCCGCAACGACCGGGCGGCGGGGAGCGTCGGACTGGCCAATCTGTCCGACGAGGAATGGATCGCCCACTTCGGCCGCTTCCAACCGTTGCCGGGCCAGCCCGACCAGCCGCTGGCCTTACGCTATCACGGCCACCAGTTTCGCGTTTACAACCCCGACCTCGGCGACGGGCGCGGCTTCACCTTCGCGCAGATGCGCGAGGCGGGCGCCGGCCGGCTGCTGGAGCTGGGCACCAAGGGCTCGGGCCAGACGCCCTGGTCGCGGGCCGGGGATGGCCGCCTGACCCTGAAGGGCGGGGTGCGCGAGGTGCTGGCCACCGCCATGCTGGAGGCGCTGGGCGTGCCGACCTCGCGCTCGTTCTCGCTGATCGAGACCGGCGAGCAGCTGACCCGCGGCGACGAGCCGAGCCCGACCCGCTCCTCGGTGCTGGTGCGGCTGTCGCATAGCCACATCCGCTTCGGGACCTTCCAGCGGCAGGCGTTCTTCGAGAACGCCGAGGCGCTCGGCCGGCTGGTCGACCATGTGGTCGAGCTCTACTACCCGGAGCTGGACAATGCGCCGGACAAGGGCGCGGCGCTGCTGGAGGCGGTGACGGCGCGCGCGGCGCGGCTGACGGCGCGCTGGATGGCCGCGGGCTTCGTGCACGGGGTGCTGAACACCGACAACATGAACATTACCGGCGAGAGCTTCGACTACGGGCCCTACCGCTTCCTGCCGCACAACGACCCGAACTTCACCGCCGCCTATTTCGACAGCGCCGGGCTCTACAGTTTCGGCCGCCAGCCGGAGAGCGTGTTCTGGAACCTGCAGCAGCTGGCCGGCTGCCTGGCGCAGGTGAGCGACCAGGAGGCGCTGGTCGCCGCGCTCAACGGCTTCGGGCCGGCCTATCGGGGCGAACTGGCGGCGGCGATGCTGAGCCGGCTGGGCCTGCGGCGGGCGGACCCCGAGGCCGAGGTCGCCTTCGTCAACGCCACGTTCCGGGCCATTGCGGAGGGCGGCGATCGCCTGCGCTGGGAGCCGTTCTTCTTCGACTGGTTCTGCGGCGACGAGGCCCGGGCTCTGGCCAGTCCGCGGGCCGACATCTACGCCAGCGAGGCGTTCGAGACGTTCCGCACGCTGCACAAGGCGATGAAGCCGCAGCGGCCGGAACGGCTCACCGATCCGTACTTTGCGCGCGCCGAGCCGGAGGAGCTGCTGATCGACGAGATCGAGGCGATCTGGACGGCCATCGCCGAGCGCGACGACTGGACCGCCTTCCACGCCAAGCTGGCGGCGATCGACACGGCGCGAACGGCCTACGACCTGAGCTGAAGGCGGTAGGGGCAATAGTTCCTCCCCTCTTGGGGGAGGTGGATCGCCGCACAGCGGCGAGACGGAGGGGGTTCGGCGTGAGTCAAAGTCCCCCGCAGTCAGCCATGCGGCTGACAGCTCCCCCAGAGGGGGAGCAACTAAGTCTTTGCCTTGCCCTGGCGCGGCGCGGCCTGCGCCGCCTCAGCCAAAACCCAGCTCCTGGCGAAGCTGCTGCGGGGTGACCGCGCGCGCGCGCAGGTCGCGAAGGGTCTCGGCGTGGTCGCGCTTGGCGTAGCGCTTGCCGTCAGGTCCGGTGAGCAGCCGGTGGTGGCGATAGATCGGGGTGGGCAGGTCGAGCAGGGCCTGCAACAGGCGCTGCACGTGGGTGGCTTCGAACAGGTCGGCGCCGCGGATCACGTGGGTCACGCCCTGCAGGGCGTCGTCGATCACCACGGCCAGGTGGTAGGCGACGCCGACATCCTTGCGCGAGAGCACCACGTCGCCGCCGGAGAGGGCCGGGTCGGCGGGGATCGTCCCGTGCTCGCCGTTCGGGCCGGCGCCTTCCTCGACGAAGCTCAAGCCACGTCCGGCCAGCGCCTGTTCGGCGGCGTCGAGCGACAGGCGCCAGGCGAAGGGATCGCCGGCGGCGAGGCGGGCGGCCTCCTCCTCGGCAGGCAGCGGACCGCTGCGGAACGGCTCGACCGCGCCGTGCGGCGCGCTGGCGGCGGCCTGCGCCATCTCCTTGCGGGTTCTGAAGCAGCGATAGGTGAGGTGGTCGGCGGTGAGGGCGGCCAGCGCGGCCTGATAGTCGTCGAGACGCTCTGACTGGCGGCGGACCGGCGTCTCCCACTCCAGGCCCAGCCAGGCCAGGTCCTCGTAGATCGCTGCCTCGAACTCCGGGCGGCTGCGGGTGATGTCGATGTCTTCGATGCGCAGGATGAAGCGGCCGCCGGCGGCGCGCGCGGCCTCATAGGCGGTCAGGGCCGAGAACGCGTGGCCGCGGTGCAGGTAGCCGGTCGGCGAGGGGGCGAAGCGGGTGACGATCACCCGGTCAGCTTTTAGTCGTGCCCGCGCCCGGCGAAAATGCCCATGTGTTCGAACACCCCGCGCAGGAAGGCGTCGTCGCCGCCCAGCGAGTCCTTCAGATGGTCGAACTGCTTGAAGGCGAACATCTCGGCCAGGCCATGGGCCGCGCACCAGGCGGCGGTGGTGGCCAGTTCCAGTTCCTGTTCGTCCATCGGGCCGCCGCCCGCCTCGATGAGGGTGTCGCGGACCTGGCAATAGGCGCTGTCGTTGGCGGCGTGGACGTGATCGGGCAGGCTCTCCTTGTCGCGCGAGCAATCGTACATCACGCGGTAGAGCGCCGGGTTGTCGCGGGCGAAGCGGACGTAGGCGACGCCGAGCGAGGTCAGCTTGCCGCGCACGGAGGTCTGGCTGGCGCGGGCGGCCGTCATCTGCTCGTTGAGCAGATCCCAGCCCTCGTGCGCCACGGCGTCGAGCAGTTCGCCCTTGTCCTTGAAGTGGTGATAGGGGGCGGCCGGGCTGACCCCGGCTTCGCGGGCCACGGCGCGCAGCGACAGCGCGGTCGGGCCTTCGGTCTCGAGCAGCCGGCGGGCGGCGTCGATCAGCGCGCGGCGTAGATCGCCGTGGTGATAAGGCCGGGCTTCGGCGGCTGTAGCTTCTCTCATGGCGTTCACTCTAAATCTGAATCTAGACGCCGTAAAGATCATCTTGACGCCGTTCAGATCACTGTTATCTTAGCACCGTTCAAATAAGACATGCCCTCGCTCCCCCGAGGGCCAAACTTGAAAGGTGTGTGTTATGTCTCTCGCTCGTTTGACCCATTTCGAACGGCTCTTCGACCGTTTCGCTCCCGTCGTCCTGATCGCGCTGAGCATCAGCCTGGCGGCCGCCACGGTCGCCGTCGGCGCGTAACAGCCGACGCAATTTCAGTTCTGAAGGGGGCCGGGTTCGGCCCCCTTTTTTGTTCCCGAAGCGGCCCATGCATTTCCGCATGACTTACATTGTAAAATTTATCTGTACATCGCTTAGATGGGTGGCTATCTAAGCATTGTCCAGATGGAGCGGCGAGGTGTCGCACCGGACAAAGCCAAAGGAATTCAAATCATGTCTGCCCTGACCCAACTCGGCCGCTTCTTCGACGCCACCGTCGCCGTCGCGTTTGTCTTCATCAGCCTGAGCCTGGCTGGCGCCACCGCCGTCGTGGGCGCCTAGTGCTCAAAGAGCGCGCCCGTCCGGGCCCCACCGCCGCCCGGACGGGACGCCGAGCTTCATTTCATGGAGCTGTCTTAGAATCTGACCTATAATTCCCAGGCTACGGGAATTCCCCTTGCGGGCGATTCGCCGAGCGTTCGGATCGCGAAAGGGGGCCTGTCTTCAGTCTCTACGCGTACGACATAGGAGCTTTTGAGCTCCCCCGGAGGGCCGACCATGCAGGTGCTTAACCACCCGCCGTCCGGCTGGCCCTGCCTTGTGCTGAACGCCGACTTCCGTCCGCTCAGCTACTATCCGCTGTCCCTCTGGCCGTGGCAGGAGGTGATCAAGGCGGTGTTCCTCGACCGCGTCGACGTGGTCTCGACCTACGACCAGGAAGTCCATTCGCCATCGTTCGCGATGCGCCTGCCGAGCGTCGTGTCGCTCAAGCACTATGTGCCGCAGGACCGGCCGCCGGCCTTCACCCGCTTCAATCTGTTCCTGCGCGACGCCTTCACCTGCCAGTACTGCTCGGTGAGCGACGACCTGACCTTCGACCATGTGGTGCCGCGTTCGCGCGGCGGCCGCACGACCTGGGAAAACATCGTCACCGCCTGCGCGCGCTGCAATCTGATGAAGGGCGGGCGCACGCCGCACGAGGCGCACATGCACCCGTTCCACAAGCCACGGCGGCCCAGCGCCCACGAGCTGCAGGAGCGCGGCCGCAAGTTCCCGCCGCACCACCTGCACAAGAGCTGGCTCGACTACCTCTACTGGGACATCGAGCTGGAGGCCTAGGGCCTCAGCAGAGGGTGACGGAAACCGCCAGCCCGCCTTCCGAGGTTTCCTTGTACTTCGAGTTCATCTCCTTGGCGGTCAGCGCCATGGCGGTCACGGTGCTGTCGAAGTCCATCCGGCGGTTCACCGGGACCTCGTTCGCGGCGATCAGGTAGCCTGTCCAGGATTTCACCGCACCAAAGGCGCAGCGCTCGATGCAGGGGATCTGAACGAAGCCGGCCACCGGATCGCAGGTCATGCCCAGGTGATGCTCGAGCGCGCCCTCAGCGGCATTGGCCGCCACCTGAGGCGGCTCGCCATATGCCTCCGCGATGGCCGCTGCGCCCATGGCCGAGGCCACGCCGATTTCCGCCTGGCACCCGCCTTCGGCGGCCGACAGCGTGGCGTTGTGCTTGCACAGGTAGCCGATCACCGCGGCGGTCATCAGGCCCTCGCGGATCTTGTCTTCCGGCAGCTTCGCGCCGTCCGGCCCGAGGGAGACGATGACCGATGGCATGACGCCGGCCGAGCCGCCGGTGGGCGCGGTGATCACCAGGTGGCCGCGGGCGTTCTCCTCCGATCCCGCCAACGCGTAGGCTGAGACGAGGCCGATCGCCTTGCGCGCGACCCCCTCCTGCAATTGGGCGCTCTCGTAGACGTCGTGCGCCTTGGTCTTGAGCTTTATCGGCCCCGGCAGGGTCGAGGTCGGCGCCGCCAGGCCGGTCTTCACCGTCGCGCGCATCGCGCCCAGAATCTTGTCGCAGAAGGCGTTGATCTCCGCCTCGCTCTTGCCCGAGACGGCGATCTCGTTGGCCATGGCCAGCTGGGCGATGGAGATCTTGTCCCGCTTGCAGTAGTCGAGGACTTCCTTGACCGTCTGATAGGGGTACTTGGGCGCGCCCTTCTTGGGCGGAATGTAGCCCTTCCATTCGATGAAGCCGCCGCCGACGGAGTAGTACTCTTGCTCCAGCAGCACCTTGTCCCCGCCCATCAGCCTGCAGGTCATGGTGTTGGGGTGCGGGAAATCGCCCTTCGGGGCGTCGTAGACGACGTCCTTCAGCGAGACGTTGAAGGACGAGGTTCCCAGCTTCATGGGAAACACCTGGTTCGGATTGGCCGCCAAGCCGTCCAGGAAGGCGGGATCGACGGTGGCCGGCTCCTTGCCGACGAGACCGGCCAGCGACGCGCGCTCGGTCCCATGGCCCTTGCCGGTGGCGCTCAGGCTGCCGAACAGGTTCACCTTCATCGCGGTGGCCTGGGCCAGGACGTCCGCAGGCAGCTTGGTGCAGCGCTGATAGAAGTCGTAGGTGATCCGCATCGGTCCGATCGTGTGCGACGAGGAGGGACCGGGCCCGACCTTGTAGAACTCGTCTATCGTGGTGATGACGGGGCCCTTGGACCTGGCGACGACGTTCAGCTTCGGATCGAGCGTCACTGCGGTCCCGGCCGCTGGCGCCTTGGCGGGCGTCTTGCTGATGTCGGCCGGCTTGCAGCCGGTGAGCGCCGCAATGGCCAAGGCGAGACTGCTTCGCATCATGAAAGCGCGCCGGTCCGAGCCAGGTGGCGGCTCGGAAAAGTCCAGCGAGGGAACGATGCCCTGGTCTGCTGGGTCGATGCAGTCGAGCGAGGGAACGATCTGGCCTGTCGTGTCGATGTTCATCGAATCTGTCCCTGACGGAGCGGGCGGCCGGTCCTGACCGCAGTTGTGTCGCCATCGCAGAGGTGTCGTCGCGACGCGCCCACGGTGGAATCTTGGCGCCGCCGGCTCGAGCCGGGTATCGGGTATAATACCCGGCGCCCTGGGGGGGCGACCCGCACAATACGGGGCCTGGAGGGGCGCGCAGCCTTCAGCTGAGGCCTTACGCGGCAGCGCCTCAGGCCTTCACCGGATATGCGGTATGGGGGCTGCGGCTACTGTAAGGCCGGACCCGTGCTGACCGGGCAGCCCTAAGTCATGGCCGTGGTGCAAGAGCTTTCCATCCCGCTGTTCGCGAGTTTGCTGACGCTGATCCCGTTGGCGGCGGCGCATGCCGCGCCGGTTCCGCAGGCGGTCGCTGACATCCTCGACGCCGCGGCGGACGACCCGAGCACCCTGAAGGCGGTGGCGAAGGCGGCCAAGAAGGCCAATCCAGACGCCGCCGCCGAGATCGACGCGCAGGTGGCGGCGCTGACGGCGCAGGTGAAGGTCGAAAAGGCCGAGCAGGTCGCCAGCCAGGGGTTCTTCAGCGGATGGACCGGCAAGGGCGAGGTCGGCGGATCGATCTCAACCGGCAACACCGAGGACTATGGCGTCACCGCTGCGGTCCAGCTCGAAAGGAAGTCTCTGAAGTGGGAGCACGACGTCAATCTCTCGGTCAACTTCAAGAGCGAGGACGATAAGACGACGACGGACCGCTACTTCGCGACCTACGGGATCATCCGAAACCTCGGCCCGCGCCTCTATGCCGGCGGCATACTTTGGGCCGAGCGCGACCGCTTTGCGGGCCACAACTACCGCTTCTCGGAAGGCGTCGGCCTGGGCTACCGGCTGATCAAGGCGCCCAACCTCACGCTGAACGTCGAGGCCGGTCCCGCGCTGCGCCAGTCCGACTATGTGGTGACGGGGTTCGAAGCGACGGTGGCGGCGCGACTGGCGGGCTATCTGAAGTGGCAGCCCACGCCGCGCCTGGAATTCAGCCAGAGCCTGGTGACCTATCTCGACACGATAAATTCGACGGTGCTGGCCACGACGGCGCTGACGACCAAGCTGGAGGGGAATCTCTCGGCTCGGGCTTCCTACGAACTGCGCCACGAGCAGGATCCGCCGCAGGGCCGTGAGAACACCGACACCACAACGCGGGCGACGATCCTCTACAATTTCTAGTTCGGCCGAGCGCCCTTCGCGGCTAGCCGGCGGCCTTCGGCTCCAGTTCCCAGGTTGCAGCGATGCGGTCCAGTTCCGCGTCGGAAATCGGCGGACGGAGCAGGCGCCACGCCTGACGCAGCAGGGCCTGACCGCCCGGTTGGGTGGCGCAGGCCAGGGCGACCGAAAGGACGAAGACCGTCGACCGGAGCTGCTGAAGCTCAAGTTCCGGATCGTTCGGAAGATGCACCTGCAAATTCTCCGCCCCATGCTGAAGGTGGCGGGGTTGGTCGGGCATCCGACATACCCGGGTCAAGATTTATGTCGGAAACGCCGATATTCGGCGGCTGCCAGAGCCCCGAACCGGAGCGCTGGTTTTGATCGAGGCGGAACTCTGCGCAGCGACGATGGTTGGCTGTGCGGAGGAAGCCATGGCCCAGGCCCGAAACACGCAGACGCGGTCGACGGACGAGGCGCAGCCGCGGCCCCGCTCGCGGCTGGAAGGACATCGGGCATTGCTGTGGATCGTCGCCCTGGCGCTGGCGGTGTTCGTGGTGGTGTTCCTGACCAGTCCTAAGGAAACCGCGGATCCGGTGACGGGCGCGCCGCCGGGAGAAGTCCCAGCGGCGCAGCGCTGACGCCTATTTCCTGGCCGGCAGGACCTGCATGGCCACCATCTCGCGGACCTTGCGGCTGATGCCGTAGAGCACGCCGCTGTCGCTCTCGTCCCAGTCGATGGCCTGGCCTTCGGTGGCCACCCCGATGGTGTCGAGGTGGTCGAGCACCGCGCCGCCCTGGGTCGGCAGGGCCAGGACGTAGAGTTCCGGGTGGTCGTGGCCGGTGATGTAGAGCTTGCCGTCCGGCCCCCAGCCGCCGCCCGAGGAGCTCATCGGCTTGATACGGTCGAGGACGGACTGCGGGAAGCTCCAGCTCTGCGTCTGGCGCCACTCGTCGTCGAAGCGGACCAGGACCGTGTTGCGGTGGTCGCGCGGGGCCTCGCCGCCCTTGCCGTCATAGTTGGCGAAGGCCGCCCACCAGGCGCCGTCCTTGCGGTCGATCCAGGTGATCGAGCCGCCCCCCTGGCCGAGGGCGACAGTGCGCAGGTGGGTCATGGTGGCAGGGTCGAAGAACTCGACCGCGCTCCAGTGCGGGACCGACGGGAAGTTGGAGCTGGCGCAGACCAGTTCCTTGCCGATCACCGCGCAGGAGTTGATGTGCGGATAGCGGGCCGGATCGCCCTTCCACTCGGCGAGCTTGGCGCCGGTCTTCTTGTCGTACTTGGCGATGGTGGAGTTGGCGACGGCGTAGACGTGCCGGGCGTCCACCGCCACGCCCTGGCGCGCTTCCGGGGCCGGATGGCGGCGCAGGACCTCGGCCGTGCGCGACGGCGCGGGCGCAGGCGCTGGCTCCTCCTGGGCGCAGGCCGCGATGGGAGCCGAGGCGACAAGCGCCCCGGCGAGGATCAGCGAGCGGATCATGGCTGTCGCTCCCTAGAAGTTCACCGCCGCGCCGATCCAGTAGGTGCGGCCGTAGTTGGCCCACTCCTGCAGATAGCGGCGGCCGGGGCCGGTGACTTCCTGGCGGCCGGTGTTGGAGAGGTTCTGCCCTTCCGCGAAGACGGTCAGGTAATCGGTGAAGCGCAAGGAGACGCTGGCGTCGAACACGTGGCGGCCCTTCCAGTACTGGTCGGAATTGGGGTTGGCGTCGTTGATCGTCTCCAGCTGGCCGCCGATGTAGTTGTGCGAGACCCGGCCTTCGAACGGGCCGCGCTGGTAGTAGATCGACTCGTTGGTGGTGATCTCCGGCTGCTGGAACAGGCCGGTGACGCGCGGCCCGGCCGAGGTCAGGAAGGTGAACTCGGTGTCCAGCCAGGTGACGTTGCCGTTGAAGCCGAAGCCGTCGAAGGGCGCGGGCAGGAAGGTGAAGGCCTGCTGCACCGCGAACTCCACGCCGTTGATCTTGGCGCTTTGCGCGTTGCGCGGGGTGGAGATCAGCACGCTCTCGGGGCCGCGGCCGACGTCGAGGGTCTCGGTCGAGGACAGGGTGAAGATCTCGTTCTCGATGTCCTTGGTGAACAAGGCCAGCGAGATCATGCCGTCGGTCGGATAGTACTCGAACGACACGTCGAAGCCGCGGCTTTCGCGCGCCTTCAGGCCCGGATTGCCGCGCGACAGGGTCGGTTGGCTGCCGTCGAAGCTGAGGTTCTCGGTGGCGGCCAGCGAGCCGTAGTCCGGGCGGCCGATGGTGTTGGTCCAGGCGGCGCGGACGATGATGTCGTCGGTCGGCTTCCACTCCAGGTGCAGGCTGGGCAGCCAATTGCCGTAGGACCCGGAATTGCTGACCGGGGTCAGCGCGCCGGCGGTCGAGCGCACCGCGTCGGACTCCACCTCGGTCTGCTCGTAGCGAAGGCCGCCGAGCAGGGTGAAGTCGCCCCAGCTGTAGCTGGCCTGGGCGTAGGCGGCGTAGATGTCCTCCTGGACCTCGTAGTCGCCGGTCGGGGCGGTGACGGTGGTGGTGAAGCGGCTGCGGTTGGCGTTGAAGAAGGCCATGGCTTCGGCCGCGCCGATGCGCGGGTTCACCAGGTAGCGGTCGGCGATCAGCTCGGTCGGGCCGGGCACGTCGACCTCGGCCAGGGTGTAGACGAAGCCCGAGCCGGCTCGATAGTTGATCTGGCTGGAGTTGTACTCGCGCTTGGTCGAGCGCAGCAGGCCGCCGAACTTGGCCTTCAGGTTTTCGCCCTGGTCGTAGGCCAGGTCGAAGCGGGCCTGGCCGGTCTTCTCGTCCGTCTCGGTCAGGGCGTCGCGGTGCTGTTGCAGCAGGTAGTTGGCCGGGTTGCGCATGGCCGCGTCATTGACCGGGGTGAACGCCGGGAACAGCGGGTTGGTGGTGTCATAGTTGAACGCGTAGTTGGCGCCCTGGGCGTCGACGGTGCGGAACTCGACCGAGTGGTTGGGGACTTCCAGCCCGGCCTGGGAGTAGACGAGGTCGCCGCTGAGCGTCCATTGCGGGGCGAAGCTCCACTCGAACTCGCTGCGGGCCAGGCCGATCTCGCGCTTGGTGATCGGCTGGTTCAGCTGGATGACGCCGCGGCCGCGGGCGAAGAAGCCGCTGGTCGGGGTTTGGCTGGCGACATTGCCGAGCGGCTCGATGCGGAACTCGATGCGCTCCTCGTCGTCTTCCATCTTGGCGAACAGGCCGGCGGCTTCCCAGCGGAAGGTGTCGGTGGGGTGGTACTCGATCTTGGCGTTCACGCCGCTGCGCTGCTTGGTGTTGTTGTACCAGAACAGCCGGCTGTAGGTCGGCACCTGGATGCCGTTGCCGGTCGGCGCGCCCGAGGCCACCGGCGCGCCGGCGGCGGTGTATTCGCGCACCGAGGGGTCCTGCGACTCCACCTGCGGGATGTCGTAGTCGAGCTGCTCGTGCGAGGCGCCGATCACCACGCCCCACTGGTCCTGGTCGCCGAAGGTCGTGCCGGTGGCGAAGGCCAGGCGGTAGGACGGCTTGTCGTTGCGCACGCCGCCGCTGCGCTCGTAATCGCCGTAGGAGGCCATGCCGTTGAAGAACGGGCGGCCCATGTCGAAGGCGCTGCGGGTGGTGACGTTGATGACGCCGCCAATTGCGTTGCCGTCATGCTCAGGGGTGACGGTCTTGATGACTTCCAGGCGGCCGGCCATCACCGAGGGGACGATGTCCATCGGCACGGTGCGGCCGCTCTCGTCGACCGAGGCGACCAGCGCGCCGTCGATGGTGGTGCGGTTGTAGGTGGAGCGCAGGCCGCGGATCACCGGGAAACGCGGCTCGCCTTGGTCTTCCATCACCGAGATGCCGGGGATGCGGCGCAGGGCGGCGGCGGTGTTGTGGTCCGGGAGCTTGCCGATGTCGTCGGCGGAGACCACGTCGGCGACCACGAAGGCCTCGCGCTTCACGGCGATGGCGGCGCGTTGGGCTTCGCGCTGGCCGGTGACGATGAACTCCTCGACCGCCGCGTCGCCAGCGCCGGCGTCGTCGACCTGGGCGAAGGCTGGAGCGGTCAGCGCGGTGCTGGCCAGCAGAAAGGCGACGCCGCCGGCGACTTTAGGAAGATAGGACATATGTACCCCCGAACTGAGAAAAGCGGGCGGAGCACTAGGGAGCGCGCACGACAGTGCGGTGACGCTTGGGTGAACCGATTGCGAAACCGGGAGAGCGTGACAGCTTCAGGGGGCGGGGTTAGATCAAGAAGAAGGCGCCGCTCGCCAAGATCGCCTGCAGGGCGACGATGGTCAGCAGCCGGCTAGCGAACGGCTGCTTGCGGGTCTTGTGGCGGAACGCCTGCTGGGCGGCGACTGCGCCGACCGATCCGCCAATCGCCGCCAGGGTCAGCAGGGTGCTCTCCGGGATCCGGCGCTGGCCGCGGCGGGCGCGGTCCTTGTCCCAGCCCATGGCGAGGAAGGCGGCCAGATTGACCGCCAGCAGAAGGACGAGCGGCAGGTTCAATCCGGGGTCTGAGCCTCGCGCCACATGGCCCACATCTGCGGGGCGTCAGGCTTGGCCTTCAGCACCTCGACCACCTCGAAGCCGTGCCGACGATAGAGCGGCACGTTGGCCTCGTTGGAGGATTCCAGATAGGCGGGCAGCCCCTGGGCGTCGACGCGGGCCAGGCCGTGGGCCAGCAGCCGCGATCCGACGCCGAGCCCCTGCGCTTCGGGCCGGACGCCCAGGAACCAGAGATAGGCGTGGGGCGGGCTCTTGGGATGGTGGCTGTCCATCATCGAGCGCATGGCCGACATCCGGCCCAGACGCGCGAAGCCGGTGGCCTGCAGGATGGTCGGCAGCACCCGCAGTTCCTGCAGGAACGGGGCCGGGCCGAGGCTCTCGGACGGCAGCCAGATCGAGGCCGCGCCGCCTGTGGCCGGGCGGAAGATCTCCCCGTCGGCCAGGCCCATGGCGATCAGCAGGTGAAACAGCTTCAGCCGCGCGGAGTCGTGCCGGGCGTCGGCGCGCAGGAACCAGTTGAACACCGGGTCGGTGGAGAAGGAGGCCGAGAGGTCGTTCGCCACCTGCGCCGCATCGTCCGCTCCGGCCAGGACCGGGGTCTCGGCGGCTCGGCGCAGCGCGGTGATCTCGTCCTTCGTCACAGCTTTTCACTGATCTTGATGGCGGCGCGGCAGCCCGCGCGGATCACCGCGGCCAGGACCGGGTAGCCTGGCGCTTCCTGCGCGCCCTCGCTGAGCGCGTGGTCGCGGTGGGCGAGCTCCTCGTCGCGGAATTTGGAGAGCTCGGCCGCCAGCTCCGGATCGCGGCCCTCGAGCTCGGCGATCTGGCCGGCATAGTGCTTCTCGATCACGTCCTCGACCGCCTCGGTGCAAGCGTGGGCCGCCTTCTCGCCCAGCAGGGCGGTGCCGGCGCCCAGGGCGAAGCCGGCGACGCGCCAGAGCGGCGCCATAGCCGTCGGCCGAACCTTGCCCTCATTCAGCAACTTGTCGAAGCGAGCCAGATGGACGGCCTCGTGGCCCTCCATCTCGGTGAGGTCGGCGGTGATCTTCTCGCGGCCCTTGGCCTGGGCGAAGACGGCGCGCTGGCCGCGATAGATGTGCACGGCGCCCAGTTCGCCGGCGTGGTCGACGCGCAGGATCTCGGCCAGACGCGCGCTCATGGCGCCGACGCCGGGTCGGGGCGGGATCGGTTTGCCGGTCATGACGCCTTCCTTTTCTCGTGGCGGATCGCCAGCAGGCTGAGGATGGTCAGCTTCAGCGAGATCAGCGCGTTCCACCCGGCCATGGAGAGGCCCAGGAACACCCAAGCGGCCTCGTCGCAGGCCGGCGGCCGGATCTTGGCGCCTTCCAGAAGGTCGGCCATCTGCGCCGCGCTGACGCCGCCGCCACCGCCGCCGCAGGCGGTAGGGCCGGGCCAGAACTTCCACTCGGCGCCGGCGTGATAGACCGCCAGGGCGACCCCGGCCGCGAAGATCAGGGCCAGGACGGCGTCGAAAACCCAGCGCCAGCGCTGGCCGCCGCGCATGCGCACGACGAACATGCCGACCAGGGCGACCCCGGCCGCGGTCCAATAGATCTCACGGGCGCGCAGGCAGAGCATGCAGGGCGCCAGGCCGCCGAATGTCTGGAAGCCGTGAGCGATGGCCAGCATCAACAGCGAGGAGATCAGCGCCCACAGGCGCCAGCGCTCGAGGAAGGGGCGAAGGAACGCACTCATCGACGGGGATATGACCTCAAAAGCTTCGCCATCCCAAGAGGGTTAGGTCAGCAGCTTGAACACGACCACCAGGGCCACGAGGGCGAGGATGGCCAGCGTGCCATAGAGCGCCATCCGCTTCTCGAACTCGGCCAGCATGGCGGGGCCGAAGTACTTGAGGATCGCGGCGACCGCGAAGAAGCGCAGGCCGCGGGTCAGGATCGAGGCCCAGATGAAGGTGACCAGCGAGAACTGGGCCAGGCCTGCGGTGATCGTCACCAGCTTGTAGGGGATCGGGGTCGCGCCCTTGATCAGGATGACCCACAGCCCCCAGTCGGCGAACCACTTCTCGAACGCCGCCTTGCCGTCGGGGTGGCCCATCAGGCTCAGCAGCCACATGCCGACCGGTTCGAGATAGAAGCCGATCGCATAGCCGAGCAGGCCGCCGACCACCGAGGCGGCCGTGCAGATGCCGGCATAGACGAAGGCGCGGTCGGGCCTGGCCAGCACCATCGGCGCCAGCATCACGTCGGGCGGGATTGGGAAGAACGAACTCTCGGCGAAGGACACGGCCGCCAGGCCGACTGGGGCGTGGCGCGAGCCGGCCAGTCCCATGACCCAGTCGTACATTTTGCGAAACATGATGATCCGGCTTGAGGCTGCTGAAAGCCTAGCTAGCAGGCGAGACGGCGCTTGTCTCCGCTCGCCCTCTGAGGCAATGCCATGCGCGTGAACCGGCCCCCGCCGGGACATGCTTCTAAGAATTCCGCCTAGCTCGCCCAAACCTTTCAAGGAGGGACGATGCGCGTCCTCACTCTTGCCGCTGCGATCGTGTTGCTTATGACCAATCAAGTTCAAGCCGCCCCCAAATGGGCCATCGTCGTGCATGGCGGCGCCGGGGTGATCGAGCGCAGCCAGCTGACGCCTGAGCAGGAAAAAGCCTATCGCGCGGCCATGACCAAGGTGACAGAGGTCGGCGCCGAGGTGCTGAAGGACGGCGGCACGGCGCTGGACGCCATCGAGGCGACGATCCACCTGCTGGAGGACGATCCGCTGTTCAACGCCGGCCGCGGCGCGGTCTTTACCGCCGAGGGCCGCAACGAGCTGGATTCGGCGATCATGGACGGCAAGACCCTGGCCGCCGGCGCGGTGGCCGGCGTCACCCGCACGCGCCACCCGATCTCACTGGCCCGCGCGGTGATGGAGAAGTCGCCGCACGTCATGATGATCGGGACTGGGGCCGACGCCTTCTCCAAGAGCCAGGGGCTGGAGCAGGTCGACCCGAGCTATTTCTACACCGAGCGGCGTTGGAAGAGCCTCGAGAACTTCCTGAAGGCCAACAACCTGCCGATCCCGGCCAAGCCGGCCGGCTCCGACCAGCCCGACCCGGCCAACGGCCTGGCCCACGACGAGGGCAAGCACGGCACTGTCGGCGTCGTCGCCCTGGACAGCCACGGCAACGTCGCGGCCGGCACCTCCACCGGCGGCATGACCGGCAAGCGCTGGGGCCGGGTCGGCGACTCGCCGATCATCGGCGCTGGCACCTACGCCTCCAACAGCTCCTGCGCGGTTTCGGCGACGGGCTCGGGCGAGTACTTCATCCGCCTGACGGTGGCGCGCGACGTCTGCGCCCTGGTCGAGCTGAAGGGCATGAGCCTGCAGGCCGCCGCCGACGAGGTGGTGCAGAAGAAGCTGACCGCGCTGGGCGGCGACGGCGGCATCATCGCCGTGGCGCCTGACGGCCAGATCGCCTGGAGCTACAACACTTCGGGCATGTACCGGGCCAGCGCAGCCGAAGGCCGGCCGGTGACGGTGGGCATCTACAAGGACGAACCGTAGGAACTTTTCCTCCCCCATTCATGGGGGAGGGGGACCGCGAAGCGGGGGAGGGGGCGTGACTGGGCGCGGAGCTTGAGGCTCGCCCCCTCCACCACCCTTCGGGCGGTCCCCCTCCCCCGCTACGCAGGGGAGGAAAAGACCCCTAAGTTAGGCCATGGCCTATATCGATCCGCAACTCGACCTGACCGAAGCCGCCGAGGAAGAACTGGAGCGCGCCTGCGCGCTCAGTCGGCGCGATATGGCCGCCTGCACGCCCTGGGGCGACACCTATGAGGGCTACACGCCGGCCGGTCGGGACGTGTGCTTCGAGCGCAATTATTTGTGGGTCGGCGATGCAGGCGGAGACATCTGCGTCGAGGTCGTGGTCTATTTCCCCGAAGCCTACGAGCAAGGCGTGCGCGTGACACGCAACGTGGGCCCGGAGGAATGAATGAAGCTCGCGTCGCTGAAGTGCGGACGTGACGGCCGACTGGTCGTCGTCTCGCAGGACCTGGCCTGGTGCACGGACGCGAGCGCCATCGCCCCAACATTGCAGACCGCGCTCGACAACTGGGACGACGCCGAGCCGAAGCTGCGCGCGCTCGCCGAGAGCGTCGAGGTCGCGGGGGTGCCGCTGGAGCGCTTCCACGAGCATGAGGCGGCGAGCCCCTTGCCCCGCGCCTATCAGTGGGCCGACGGCTCAGCCTATGTGAACCACGTCGCCCTGGTGCGGAAGGCGCGCTCCGCCGACATGCCTGACAGCTTCTGGACCGACCCCTTGATGTACCAGGGCGGTTCGGACGGCTTCCTGGGACCGCGCGATCCGATCCCGTTGGTCGACGAGGCCTGGGGCTGCGACATGGAAGGCGAGATTGCGGTGATCACCGGCGACGTGCCGATGGGCGCCAGCCGCGAAGCGGGGCTGGCGGCGATCCGCCTGGTGCTGCTGGCCAACGACGTGTCGCTGCGCAACCTGATCCCGGGCGAGATCGGCAAGAGCTTCGGGTTCTTCCAGTCCAAGCCGGCCTCGGCCTTCTCGCCGGTGGCGGTGACACCGGACGACCTGGGCGCGGCCTGGAGGGACGGCAAGCTGCACGGGGCGCTGGAGGTCGAGCTGAACGGCCACCCGTTGGGCGCCGCAGATGCCGGGGTCGACATGACCTTCGACTTCGGGACGCTGATCGCCCACGCGGCCAAGACCCGCGCCCTGGCGGCCGGGACGATCATCGGCTCGGGCACGGTGTCAAATCGCGGTCCCGACGGAAGTCCAGGAAAAACCATCGCCGAGGGCGGGGTCGGCTATTCCTGCCTCGCGGAGTTGCGGACGGTGGAAACGCTGGCCCAAGGCGCGCCAAAGACGCCGTTCATGAAGGCCGGCGACCTGGTCCGCATTGAGATGCGCGACGCAAAGCGGCATTCAATCTTCGGGGCCATCGAGCAGCGGGTTGCAGCGACATGACCGGACCGTCCAGGCCTTTGGAGGACGACGCCGCGGCGGGCGACCTTAAGCTGGACGCCTATCTGCCATACCGGCTGTCGGTCGCCTCGAACGCGGTCAGCAGCCTGATCGCGCGGGCCTATGAGGACCGCTTCGGCCTGACTATCCCCCAGTGGCGGCTGCTCTGCGTGCTGGCCGAGGACGGCGGCAGGACCCAACGGGCGATCGTCGCCCGAACCGGCATGGACAAGGTGACGGTCAGCCGCGCGGCTCGCGGGCTGGCGGCGCGGCGGCTGATCAATCGCAGCGAGAACCGCGCCGATGGCCGGTCGCATGTCGTGGCGCTGAGTGCGGAGGGCGCGCGTCTGCACGGTGAGATTGCGCCGCTGGCCCTGGCCTACGAGGCGGCGTTGATCGCCGGCCTGGCTCCGGCCGAGGTGGCGCAGCTCAAGCGGCTGCTGGCGCGGCTGCAGGCGGCGGCCGACACCCTCTCAGGCCACGGCCGACCGACCTAGCGATCGTCTTAGTGAGCGGTGGCGAGCTTCAGGCCCCAGCGGTGCGAGCCTTCGCCGAACCGCAGATGGAAGCCGTACATCGCGCGCCGCGCCTCGTCGCGCCAGGCTTCCTCGAACGAGATGATCATGGCGTTCTCGAGATCCTCGGGGATGTTCTTCACATCCACCCCGATCTCGCGCGCGACGCTGACGATCACGTCGCTCCGGTGCGCTTCCCCGCCGAAGTACAGCAGGGTCTCTCTGATGCGTTCGACGAGATTCTCCCGCGTCGGCCGCTGGGCGCCCTTGCGGCGCGATTGTTTCTGAGCCTGGTCCATTCTAGCCCCCCACCCAATGCTGACACGCTAGAGGCGAGCGGTTTATCGGAAGGTTAATCGGCGTGCTTAATATCGCCTTCAGGTTGAGGTGCGCGTTAGCCTGCCCCCAGCGCCACCGCCGTGTGGTAGACGATGAACGAGGCGGCGTAGGCCAAGGTCACCATGTAGACGAACATCACCGTCGGCCAGACCCAGCTGTTGGTCTCGCGCTTCACCACCCCCAGCGTCGGCGCGCATTGCGGGGCGAAGATGTACCAGGCCAGGAACGACAGGCCGGTGGCCAGCGACCAGTGGTCGGCCAGGGTGGCGGCCAGGGTTCCGATGTTCTCCTCGGCGTCGCCGACCGCATACACGGTGCCCAGCGCGGCCACCGCCACTTCGCGCGCGGCCATGCCGGGGACCAGGGCGATCGACATCTGCCAGTTGAACCCGATCGGGGCGAGCAGCGGCTGGATCACGTGGCCGATCATGCCGGCGAAGCTGTAGTCGATGGCCGGCCCGGTGGCGCCTTCCGGCGGGTAGGGGAAGGTCGACAGCACCCAGATCAGCACCATCAGCGGCAGGATGATCCGGCCGGCGCGGCTGATGAACATCTGGGCGCGCAGGGCGAGGTTGCGCAGCACGCTCATCGGGTCGGGCATCTTGTAGGTCGGCAGCTCCATCAGGAACGGCTCGACGGTGCTGCGCCAGAAGACGCGGCGGGTGATGAACGAGACCGCCAGCGCGCTGAGGATGCCGGCGGCGTAGAGACCGAACATCACCAGGCCCTGCAGACTGAACAGGCCCCAGACCTTGGTGTTGGGAATGAAGGCCCCGATGATCAGGGTGTAGACCGGGATCCGCGCCGAGCAGGTCATCAGCGGCGCGACCAGGATGGTGGTGATGCGGTCCTGCTTGGAGTCGATCACCCGCGTCGACATGATCCCGGGGATCGCGCAGGCGAAGGACGACAGCAACGGGATGAATGCGCGGCCGTGCAAGCCCGCCCCGCCCATGATCCGGTCCATCAGGAAGGCCGCCCGGGCCATGTACCCGAAGTCTTCCAAGAGGATGATGAAGAAGAACAGGATCAGGATCTGCGGCAGGAAGACCAGCACGCTGCCGACCCCGGCGATCAGGCCGTCGGCCACGAGGCTGTGCAGCAGCGGGTTCTGGATATAGGCGCCGACGAACTGGCCGATCGCGGCGAAGACCGCCTCGATGCCGTCCATGGCCGGCGTCGCCCAGGTGAACACCGCCTGGAACATCAGGAACAGCAGTCCAAGCAGGATCGCCAGGCCGGCCAGCGGGTGCAGCAGCACGGCGTCGATGCGGCCGGTCCAGGTGTCCGGGTGCTCGGGCGGGCGCACATAGGTGCGCACCAGGCGCTGGGCCTCGGAGTGGGCCTGGCGGATTTCGGCGGCGTTGGGCTCGCGCCAGGTGTTCTCGCCGGCCAGGCGGCCGGCGTCGACGAGGGCGTCGACTTCCTTCAGCAAGTCCTCGATCCCGCGCTTGCGGGTGGCGACGGTGGTGACGATCGGAGCGCCGATCTCGCGCGACAGGCCCTCGATGTCGATCCGCAGGCCCTGGCGCTGGGCGATGTCGTACATGTTGAGCGCCAGCACCATCGGGCGCCCGACCTGCTTGAGCTCCATGGCCAGGCGCAGGACCAGCCGCAGGTTGGTGGCGTCGGCGACGCAGACCACGATCTCCGGCGGGACTTCGCCTTCGAGGCGGCCCAGCACGGCGTCGCGGGTGACGGCCTCGTCGGGGCTGCGCGCGCGCAGCGAATAGGTGCCGGGCAGGTCCAGCACGAACAGGTGACGGCCGGCCGGCGAGACGACCTGGCCTTCCTTCCGCTCGACGGTGACGCCGGCGTAGTTGGCGACCTTCTGGCGCGAGCCGGTGAGGGCGTTGAACAGCGCGGTCTTGCCGGAGTTGGGATTGCCGACCAGGGCGACGCGGGCCGGGGACAGGGCCTGGTTCATGACGACGGGCGATCGAGCAGGAAGAACACCTCGGCGGCGTCGCGCCGACGCAGGGCCACGCGCATGTCGTCGAGCCGCACGGCGATCGGGTCGCGGCTGATCGCGCCCTCGTGGATCACTTCCAGATGGGCGCCCTCGACGAAGCCGAACTCGAGCAGCCGACGCTGAAGCTCCTCGGCCGCCACCCCGTGCTGGGTCGCAGTTCCTTCGGCGCGAACCTCTACGATAACGCCCCTATCTCCAATCGAAGCGTCGCTCAGGCGCACCACGGCGCCTTCCGTCGAGCTGTCCGCAGCCTGGGGCCGCGGCGAGAGATGGTTCATTCCAGGGCCCTTACGCGCACTTCTTGCGAACGATTATCATTTGATGACGGTCGCGTCGAGGGCGTTGGCTCTGATTTTCAGGGCTGGGCTCCAGCCAGCCGCCGGCCTGGGTGAAAGGCCGGCGGCTGCCCGACAAGGATGTCTCGGATCATCACAGGTCAGGTTCTCTGGTCGGTCCAAGGGTGGGTGTGGCTTGGACTGCGCCACCTCCGAAGGCCCTGATCGGCCGACGCATCGACCGGTGCGATCTATCGAGTGTTTCGGCAGATCGGCGAGCGCCCTCAACGGCGACAATTCATTCTGTCTTGTGGCGGACGGGAGTCCATTAAGGGGGGACTTAACCGGCGGCAGGTTTGAGCAGGTGGTGTTCTTGCAAATCTTGCCTTCTGGTAGAGAATTACTTTGGCGGCGTGACCCTGTGTTAGCAAATCGTAAACCGGGGCGACCCACCCTTCACCTCATGCCCGTTACGCGCGATAGCGGCCCGCCCGCGCTTGTCGTCTCCGGCCTGGCCAAGCGCCACGCCGGCGGTCGCGGTGTGAGCGACATTTCGTTCAGCGTCGATCGAGGTTCGATCACCGGCTTCATCGGGGTGAACGGCGCCGGAAAGAGCACGACGCTGAACGCCATCGTCGGCCTGCTGGCCCCGGACGCCGGCAGGGTCGAGCTGTTCGGCGCCGCCGCCGATTTCGCCGCCCGCCAGCGCATCGGCTTTCTGCCGGAGGAGCGCGGCCTCGCCCCGCGCGAGCGGATCACCGAGGTCGTGGCCTTCTATGCGCAGCTCAAAGGCTTGGGCAGGCGCCAGGCCAAGCTCCGCGCCGAGCAGTTGCTGACCCGCATCGGCCTGGCCGAGCACATGCGCAGCCGAGTCGGCGAGCTCTCCAAGGGCAACGCCCAGCGCGTCCAGTTCCTCTGCGCCATCGCGCACGAGCCTGAGTTGCTGATCCTCGACGAGCCGTTCACCGGCCTCGATCCCCTGGCCCAGGCCGAGATGCAGTCCCTTCTGCTGGAGTACCGCGCCGGCGGCGGGGCGGTGCTGTTCTCGACCCATTCGATGTCGGTGGCCGAGCGGCTCTGCGACCGGGTCGTTATGCTCTCGCAGGGGCGGACGGTGTTCGAGGGCGCGGTGGAGGCCGCCGCGGCCCACGCGCCGCACGGCGCGCACGTCACGCTGACCGATGGCGAGGCGCTGCAGAAAGTGGTGGCCGGCCTGGGCGGCGAGGCGCACGCCTTCCCGACCAAGCTGGGCGAGGCGCAACGCTGGCGCGTGCTGCTGCCGCCGAACGTTCCCTATGTGCTGCTGATGCGCGCGCTGGCCGAGCATCAGCTGACGGTCCACGGAGCCGAGCCGATCGAGCCGAGCCTCGAAGGCGCGCTCTGGGCGCTGACCCAGCAGCAGGCGGCGGCCTGATGCGCCGGATCTGGCTGATCGCCTGGCGCGAGATCACCGCCTACGCCGGCGCCTTGAGCTTCTGGCTGGCGCTGGTCGCCGGTCCGGTGCTGATCCTCATCGCCGCCCTGCTGACCGGACCGATGATGGCCGCCAAGCCGGCGGCCGTGCAGACGATCTCGATCGCCGCAGAAGACGACGTGCTGGCGCGCGCGGCGCGCGAAAGCCTGGCGGAGGCCGCGCGGCTGCAGGGACGGGCGGTGCGGATCGTCGCCGAGCGGGCGGCCCAGACCCGGATACTCATCGCCTCCGGTCCTGACGGACTGGTGGTGTCGAGCCAGGGCCAGCCGATCTCGCAGGTGGAATGGGCGCTGCTGAGCCGCGACCTCGCCGGCGGCGAACGCCAAGCCGTCACCTTGCGCCAGGCCCCGCCGCGGAACGCCGCCGCGGGCCAGGCGGTGGCGAGCGCGGGCCGGTTCGCAGTGGTGGTCCTGCTGTGGATGAACCTAGTCGGCGCGCTGGGCATGCTGCTGCAGGCCATCGTCCGGGAGCGGGCCAATCGGGCGCTGGAGATCCTGCTGACCTCGGCGCGGCCGCTTGAGATCGTGCTGGGCAAGCTGATCGGGGTGGCGGTGCTGTCCTGCATCGTCGTCGCGGGCTGGCTGTCGGTCGGGGCGGGCGTCGCGGCGGTCGGGCTCGTGACGGGGCAGGCGGGCGTCGGCGCGCTGCTGGCGGGCCTGCTGATCAACCCGGCCCAGCTGGCGCTGGCCGGCGCAGTCTATGTGCTGGCCTTCCTGATGTATGGCGCCGCGATCCTCGGCCTCAGCGCGTTGTCCAAGGACATGCCCGCCGCCCAGAACGCCTCGCGCCCGGTGTTCGGCCTGCTGCTGATCGCCTTCTTCGCGGCGATGAGCATGATGACCGACGCGGCCAGGTTCGGCTGGCTGCTGTGGGCGCCGCCGCTGACGCCGTTCGTGCTGCTGATGCAGGATCCGGCCACGCTGGGCCCCTGGAAAGTCGCCGGGGCGTTGCTGCTGATGGCCGCATCCAGCCTCGCAGTTTTCGCGCTGGCGGCGCGTGGGGTCTCGGCGCGTCCAAGCTGGCGGGCGGCGAAGGCCGTAGCCTCTTAGATCCAGATTCCAAGCTGAACCGTGCAACGGTTACAGCTCAGCTGTGTTGTGTTATCGTGTTAACCGAACACTTGGCGCAGCATGAGCAATCTCTCGCGACTATTGCTGATCGTACTGCTGGCCATGATCTGGGTCTGGGGCTACTTTTTTGCGTCTGTCGAACAGCAGGACAACTTGTCCCGCTCGGCTCAGCAGGCCGTTCATCAGCTGCCCGGACAGGTCGCCTCGGGCGCCCAGCAGATGGGAATATTGATGAGACAGCTGATCGAATAGCGGCGACGCTTGAAACTTGCCTGCGTCGAGGGGCGTTGCTCCTTGGTCAGCCTAGAGGAGGGCGACGATGAAGAAGAGCCTGATCCGCGTCGCCCCCTTCCTGATCGCAGGACCGATCAGCGGGCCGTTCATGGCCGGCGTCTACTACAACTGGCGCGAAGGGCGGCGGGTGCTTGCGGGCCTTTATGCGATCGCGGCGCTCGAGGCGGTGTTCCTCGCTCCCATCTACCTGGCAAAGTTGACCGGCTCGCTCGTCTGAGCTCCAAGAACACTGGTTTGTTAAGTCTCTCGGCCTACGATGCTCGTCGCATCGGGGGCTTAGGGCATGGACTGGTCTCGCGCGCGCGCACTGAGCCGCCAGTCGCTGGATGCGAACTGGATGCTGCTGCTGCTGGTCGGCCTGCATGTTGTGGCGGCCGCGATCCTGGGGCGGCTGTACGGTTTCGCGATCGGCCTCGACATCAGCTGGCAACTGCGGATCTTCGCCTCGACCTACGTGCTGGTTGTCGGCGTGGCGGCGCTGAAGCGCCTTGCGGCGCGCCCGGAGCGTCCGCTGCAGGACCTGCGGGCGGGCGCGGGGGGCTTGGTCGAGCGGTTCCTGATGACGGCTCCGGCTGTGGTCGCCGTCAGCTTGTTCGCGGCCAGCTTCAGTGTTCTGAAGTCGGCGATCCCGGCCATGGCCGGCTACCGATGGGACCAGACATTCGCGAACTGGGATGTCGCAATCCACGGCGTCGACGCGTGGAGGATCATTCAGCCGCTGGTCGGCTACCCGCCCGTCACCTCGGCCCTGAACCTCGTCTATCACTTCTGGTTCGTGCTGTTGTACGCCGCTCTGGCTATCGCCTGCGCGCTCGATCCAGCCTCCCGCCTGCGCAAGCAGTTCCTGATCGCCTTCGTGCTCAGCTGGGCCCTGGTCGGAAATCTGGCGGCCACGCTGCTCGCTTCGGTCGGCCCTTGCTTCATGCTGCCGATGCTCGGCGACCCCCGCTACGAAGGCCTGATGGCCTACCTGCGTGGCGCGGCGCAGGCCTTCCCGGTGCCGGCGCTTGAGGTGCAGTCCGGACTCCTCCATCAGGCGCAGACATGGAGCGGAGGGCTCGGCGCCGGGATCTCGGCCATGCCGAGCATGCATGTGTCGATGTCGGTGCTGATCGCCCTGCTGGCCTATCGCACGTCGCGCTGGCTTGGGCTGGCGGGGGCCGTGTTCGTGCTGACGATCCTGATCGGCTCAGTGCATCTGGGCTACCACTATGCGGTCGATGGCTATGTCGCCATCGCCATGACGCTGCCGATCTGGGCGCTCAGCGGCCGGCTGGCGGCGTTGAACGCTCCGCACTGGCTACTATTCACCAGGCCAGCGCCCGCGTTCGATCGTTGAATGCGCGCGAGACGCGCCCGGTTGCTGCGTAGTTGAAAATGAGGCGCAGCAGAAACTACGCGTGCCAGGGAAATTCTAAGCAAAATCCGCAATCTTTCCGGCCGGGATTGGCGGAGTATCGTGTGACATCTTTGTCGCAGAAGAATTCGGCTCGACCCAAAAATGCGCGCAAAGGCCGCGATGGGGCGGAACTACCAGCCCTGTTGTTGGGTGGGGCAGATGACGAGGGGCCTAGTCTATGGGTCTTAATGCCCCTTAACGAACCAATTTTATCAACAGGTGATCGTCAGATTTTGGTGTTATCTGAAAATATAACGTCGAGCGATTTTGACGATTTCACTTCGAGAACGAAATGTAATGCAGAGTTAATGCATCGTTAACGGGCATATATTCGGAATGTATTCTCGACAACGGATTTATATTCATGCACTCAATTGTAGCCGTTTACCAAAATGAATGGATTGGTGACTGAATCTAATTGCCCATTGGACTTGCCGTGTTTGGAAGAAAACATGGTTAATCTTTTAATATCATATTTACAAACTTTTAATGCCGAGCTTAGCTTTGCCTCAAGGTGTCGGGGCGAAGGCGCTCGGCCCCTTTCCAAGCCGCCAATGCGGCGAGGGTCGCTCAACAATTGGGAAGGGTAATCAATGACCAAGTTCACTCAGTTTCTCAAAGACGAGTCCGGCGCTTCGGCCGCCGAATACGCGCTTATCCTGGCCGTTGTCGGTCTGGGCATTCTTCTGGCCGCGCAAAACCTGGGCACCGCAATTTCGGGCGCCATGAATGCCGCGACTTCGACGCTTGATACTGCCGCTGCCGCTACGCCGTAAGTGATGTGCCTGGCGCGGCGACGTGGCGTCGCGCCAGGACTTTCCGATCGAACGACTTCGATAACGGAACGACGTCCTTAGAGAAGGTCGTCAGTATTGGGGCTGGCTATGAATATCAGGACCATCGCCACAGTCGCGTTCGCACTTTTATTCGGATTGGCTGCCGTCATCTTGACGCAGGTGTGGCTGGGCCGGCAGCGAACTGCCGACCGTCAGACCGCCGCCATCGAGGGCACGGTCCCCGTAGTGGTCGCCGCGCAACCCATCGCACGCGGGATGGCGCTTGAGCCCGCCCTGCTGAAGGTGGTCCGCTTCCCACAAGTTTCTGTCCCCGCCGGCTCGCTGACGACCATCGAGCAAGCCACTGCGGGCGGCCAGCGCCTGGCGCTGCGCGCAATCGCCGCCAACGAACCAATCATGGTCGGCAAGATCACCATGCCGGGCGGCAAGGTGAACCTGTCCGCCGCCATGACGCCGGGCATGCGGGCGATTACCTTCCGGTCCAACGATGTCGCCGGCGTCGCCGGCTTCGTGCTTCCGGGCGACCGGGTGGACATGCTGCTGACCCGTGACGCGGCGGCCGGGAACAACGACAGCACGCTGGTCTCGCAGGTGGTCGTCGATAACCTGAAGGTCCTCGCGGTCGACCAGGTGGACGACGACGCTGAGGGCAAGCCAGTGGTGGCCAAGGCCATCACCCTCGAAGCCACGCCCGAGCAGGCTCAGACCATCGCCCTGGCCCAGGCCGTGGGGACGGTCTCGCTGGCGCTGCGCCAGGTGGGCGACGACGAGCCGATCGCCAAGCGGATCATGACGGTCGCCGATCTCGGCGGCTATCGGGCCCCCGCCAAGGCGGCCGCGGTCGGTATCCGGCCGGCTCCGCGCCGCACCCAACCCTCCGGTCCGCAGGTCGCCGTGACCCGCGGAGTGGTTGTCACGTCCTACACGCTGCTGCGCTGATCAGTTCCCTTGTTCGCCCGTGAAACGGCGGCGCTCCAGAGGATCCGGGGGAAGCAAATGCTCGAATTGAACACCACAAGGAACGTCCGCTTGGCGACCGCCGCCTTGGCCTTTGGCCTGGCGCTGTCCGCCGGGCCGGCGGCCGCACAGGAGCGACGCCCCGAGGTGGTCGTCTCGACCGGCAAGTCCGAGGTGCTGGAAGCGCCCGGTTCTTACCGGGACCTGATGATCGCCAATCCCGAGATTGCCGACGTCCTGCCGCTCTCGTCCCACTCCGTCTACGTGGTGGGCAAGAAGATGGGGTCCACGGTGCTCAGCATCTACGGCCCCGGCAAGACGCTGATCTCGTCGGTCAACATCGTGGTTTCCGCCGACGTGAACGGCATGAAGAGCCGGCTCTACGAGCTGATGCCCAACGAGAGCAATGTGGGGGTCAGCGCCGCCAGCGAGTCCATCGTGCTCTCCGGCAGCGTCAGCAGCGCGCCGCGCGCCCAGCAGATCGTCGCGCTCGCCGAGAGCTATGCTCCCGGCAAGGTCGTCAACATGATGAGCGTGCAGGGCGTGCAGCAGGTGATGCTGTCGGTCCGCTTCGTCGAGATGGAGCGCTCGGTCGCCAAGCAGCTGAAGGCCAACACCTCCTCGCCATCGACCGGCGGTCCGGGGCGACCGATCCCGCTGCTCCCGAACGAGCCCTACATCAGCACCGGCGAGACGCTGACCAGCCCAGCGGTGCTCGCGGGCTTCGGCATCTTCCAGACCCTGATCCGCTCCGGCGACGTCAACCTGGACATCCTGTTCGACGCCCTGGAGACCAAGGGCCTGGTCAAGACCTTGGCCGAGCCGACCCTGGTCGCGATGTCGGGCGACACCGCCAGCTTCCTGGCCGGCGGCGAGTTCCCGATCCCGGTCTCACAGAACGACAACAACGGCGTCTCGACCATCACGGTGGAGTTCAAGCAGTTCGGGATCTCGCTGGCCTTCACGCCCACCGTCCTGGACGACGGGGTGATCAACCTGCTGGTGGCCCCCGAGGTCTCGAGTATCGATCCGACCGTGTCGGTGGTGACCAGCGGCCTGACCATTCCGGGCATCAAGGTTCGGCGCGCCAAGACGACGGTGGAGCTGCGCGACGGGGAGTCGTTCACGATCGCCGGCCTGCTGAGGGACGAGTACCGCAACGACATCCGCCAGTACCCCTGGATCGGCGACCTGCCGGTGATCGGCACGCTGTTCCGCTCGACGGGCTACCAGAAGAACGAGACCGAGCTGGTGCTGGTGGTGACGCCGCACCTGGCCACCCCGATCCGCGGTCGGGCGGCGACCCCGGCCGACCGGTTCGTCCCACCGTCCGACTTCGAACTGTTCGTGTTCGGCGCCCAGCGCGCCATGGCGACCGCTCGTACGCCGGAAGAACGCGCCCTGATGGCGGTCGACCCCGCCAAGGGCGGCCTTGAAGGGGAGTACGGCCATGTTCTCTACTAAGACGCTCGCCATCGTCGGCGCGGCGCTGGCGCTCAGCGGCTGCGTTCAGGCCCCCGGCCATATGCAGCCGGACTTCAGCTACGCCGTGCGCCAGAACATCGCTGTCCAGATCGCCGATCCGGAGGCGCGATACGCCCGCGTCGTCAATCCGGCCAGCAGCGGCGCCCGGGCGACCCTCGCCCAGGAACGCTACGTCTACGGCCAGGTCGTCCAGCCGTCCGCCGAAGGCACCGGCGCGATCAACATGTCGGGGGCGTCGCCAGGTGCTGGCGCGCCTCCTCCAAGCGGACCCAACTGAGGTGTAGGATGTCCATTCGCGGCTCATTCTGGGGGGACGACAAAGGGGCGACCGCTCCGATCTTCGCCTTGGGGCTGATGGCGCTGGTCGCCACCGGCGGCGTGGCGTGGGATCTGAGCCGAGGTTATGCGCTGCGCGGTGAACTGGACGCCGCCGCCGATGCGGCCGCCCTGGCCGGCGCCACCCAGCTCGACGGCAAGACGGGCGCACAGTCGCGGGCGATCGCCGCCGTTCAGGGCGGATTGATCCAAAACTCGCAGCGGCTGGCAAACACCGGCCAGTCGAACGTCACCGCCAGCGGCGGGGCGACGATCTCGTTTCTCACCAGCCTCTCGCCGCGGACAGCGGCGACCGGCGACGCAGACTCCAACTTTGTCCAGGTGGACGTCTCGCCGCGCCAGTTGGGCTTCGTCTATGGCGCGCTATCTGGCGTGACCGGGGCGCAGGTGGTCGCGCACGCGGTGGCCGGCTTCGGCACCGGCATCTGCAAGATCCCGCCGCTGATGATCTGCAATCCCAACGAAAGCAGCAGCCTTGCCTTCGACGGCGACGGCTATATCGGCAAGGCCTTCATCCTGACGCCGCCGCCCGGCGGCAACGGAGCCTGGGGCCCCGGCAACTTCGGCTTCCTGCGGGTCGGCAACGGGGCCACCGCCATCAAGGACGCCATGGGCCGCAATCCGCCGCTGGCCGAGTGCTTCGGGGAGGTGGCCGAGACCGAGCCTGGCAACATTCAAGCCGCCGACGACTGGTTCAACACCCGCTTTGACATCTATCGCGGCTCGGCCGGCGGCAACAAGGACGACCCGGCCTTCGCCCCGGCGCTGAACACCATCGTCGGGTCCCAGACCAACGGCAACAACCAGTCGTGCACGCCGAGCACCAGCGTGCCGCCCGACAGCTGCGCCGACAGCACCGCGGTCGCCGGCGGCTATGGACTTCCGCGCGATTGCGACCAGGGCTCAGCCACCGTCGGCAGCGGCGTCTGGAACGCGGCCAAGTACTTCAACACCAACCACAACGGCATCAATCCGGCGAGCTATGCGCCGCCGGCGCCCAGCAACCCGGAGTTCGCGGGGAGCGGCTGGGGCGCCTATGGGCCGACCGGCGTCAGCACACCGACCCGCTTCCAGGTCTACAACTGGGAACTGGCCATGCTGAACGCGGCGGGCGGCAATGGGCGGCCGAGCACGCCGATGCATGCGAGCGCCTTCAGCCAAGGGCAGGCCGGAAACTCCGGCTCGCGCGACTTCGCCCGGCCGACCTGCAACACCACCAACGCCAGTCCGCCGGCGCCGGACCGCCGGACGATCTCGGCGGTGGTGGTCAATTGCCGCGCCGACAACATCCACGGCCGGTCGACGGTGCACATCATCTCCTACATCGATCTCTTCCTGATCGCCCCCGCCGCCAGCGCGGCCATCTATGGTGAGATCATCGGGGCCACGACCAACGTCTCCGCAGTCGGCAAAGAGACGCGCAAGTTCTCGGTGCGGCTCTATGAATAGGGCTCTTCGCCAGATGAGGATGTTGTCGAACGACCGGCGCGGATCGGCGGCGGTTGAGTTCGCCTTCATCCTGCCGCTGATGAGCGTGCTGCTGTTCGCCTTCTTCGAGGCCGGCCGGGCGTTCTACACCTACAACATCGCAGCCGGCGCCGCGCGCGACGCCGCGCGCTTCGCTGCGCGCCTGCCGATGACCTGTGCGGGCTTCGTCAACGCCGGCGACGAGGCGCGGGTGAAGACTCTGGCCGCTACGGGCGACGCCTCGGTGGGCACGGCTGCGCTGATCAGCGGGCTCAGCTCGACGAACATCGCCATCAGCTACGGCTGCGTCGGCAATTCGGGAGCGACCTATTCGGGCGTCTACGAGGATGCGGCCACCATTCCCACCGTGACCGTCACGGTGAACGCTCCCTACCAGACCGCACTGCAGTCCCTGCTGCCGAGCCTGACGATCAACGGCCTGACCGTTGCGCACTCCGAAACCTGGACGGAATAGCCATGAAGATCCGCAAGTTCTTCAAGGACGAGAGAGCCTCGACCGCCGCCGAGTTCGGCCTCGTCTCGATGGTCTTCATCGGGATGATGCTGGGCGTCATCGACATGGCTCGCCTGGCCTACGAGGTCAATTCGGCCAAGGCGGCCGCGCGGCGCGGCGCGCGGGTCGCGGTCGTCACTTCTCCGGCCGTTCAACAGCTGGCGGATTTTGACGCGGTTGGAACTCTTGGCCTGTCCGGCGGCCAGCCGGTGCCGATCGGCGCGGTGCCCGACTACACCTGCACCTCTAGTTCCTGCAACAACGGCGGAACCTTGGTCGCGGCTAATTTCACCACGGTCGTGAACGCGATGCGCAGCTACTACGGCCGCGTTCAGCCGGCCAATGTGCAGATCGTCTACGGCCACCGGGGCCTCGGCACGGCCGGGTTCATCGGCTCGGACATTGAGCCGCTGATCACCGTGCGGCTGGTCAACCTGACCTTCCAGCCGATCTCCCTGCAGATCTTCGGCGTGGCCCCGATCCCCATTCCCTCCGTCGCAACCACGCTGACGGCTGAGAGCCTTGGAGCGACCAGTGCAGCCATTTAGGTCCTTCATCAACGTGCGCGACATGACCCAGCCCGAGCCTGCGGCCGCCCCCGCGATCGCCCTTGCCTACGACCTGAAGGCGCTGGCGCGGCCAGATCTGCTGCGCCAGTTGCAGGAGCAGTTCCAGGAAGTGCGCTTCCGGCCGCTCCACGAGACCTGGTTCGCCGAAGCCCTGAAGCAGGTCGACCTGGTCATCGCGGCGCTGGATGCGACCAGCCCGGCCGAGGTCGACCGGTTCTGCGTCAACATCCGGGAGTCGGGACGGCCCGGCTCGATCATCGTCGTCCTCGCAAACGCCGGGATCGAGGTGACGCGCCAGCTGATGCGCGAGGGCGTCGGCGACGTGCTGGTGGCGCCGACGACCGACGCCGCCGTGGCGATCTCGTTGGAGCGGGTCATGGGCGCGCTCGCCCAGTCGCAGGGCGGCGGCTCGGGCCAGGTGATCTCGCTGCTCAAGAGCGGCGGCGGGGTCGGCGCGACGGCGCTGGGCGTGCAACTGGCGGCGCAGCTGGCCCAGTCCGGCGTCAAGGTCTGCGTGGTCGATCTCGACGTCCAGTTCGGCGCGGCGGCGATGTACCTGGACCTGCGCAACACGGTGACCATGGGCGAGGTGCTGTCGTCCGACGCCAATCCTGCGGACATCCGCTTCGCCCAGAACCTGGCCGCGCACTCGAGCGGGGCGCGGGTGCTGGCCGCCCCGCGCGAGTTCATGCCGCTGGAGGCGATATCCTCGCAGCTGATCGACGACCTGCTCAGCGCGCTGCGCCGCGATTTCGAGATCGTGCTGCTGGATCTGCCCAGCGCCTGGACGGCCTGGACGAGCCGGGCGCTCCGGCTGTCGGATCGCATCCTGCTGGTCAGCCAGCTCTCGGTCGCCCACGCCCATCAGACCCGGCGCCAGATCAGCCTGCTGCAGGCGCAGGGCCTGGAAGACATTCCGCTGACCCTGATCTGCAACCGCTTCGGGGCCGAGACCCTGGCCGGGGTCAATCGCCGGTCGGTCGAGACGGCCATCGGCCGCGGCTTCGACGTGCTGCTGCCTGAGGACGGCAAGCTGATGGGCGAGGCGATCAACCAGGGCGTAGCGCTGGGAAGCCTTCGCCGCGGCACCAAGCTCGGCAAGGCCCTGGAACAGCTCGCGGCCCAGGTGGCGCCCGTCCGACAACAGGCCAAGGCTGGGGGACGCTGATCATGGCATTCTGGAACGAAGACAAGCTGCCGGCGAACGACCGCGGTCCCGCGCGGCAAGCGGCCGACGACTCCCTGGCGCTCCGGGTCCGCCTGCACCAGCGCCTGCTGGAGGTGCTCAACCTGTCGGCCATGGAGCAGACCTCGCGCGAGAGCTTGCGGATGGAGATCCGCAAGACCGTCGTGGGCTTCATCGCCGAAGAGAAGCGCCTGCTCAGCCCGGCCCAGCTCGACCAGCTGGTCGATGAGCTGCTCGACGAACTGCTGGGCCTTGGCCCGTTGGAGCCGCTACTCAAGGACGAGACGATCACCGACATCCTGATCAACACCCACGAGACGGTCTATATTGAGCGGCGCGGCCGGCTGGAGCGCGCCGAGGTGCGCTTCGAGGACACGCGCCACCTGCTGCGGATCCTCAACAAGATCGTCGCCGCGGTCGGCCGGCGGGTCGACGAATCCCAGCCCATGGTCGATGCGCGCCTGGCCGACGGCTCGCGGGTCAACGCGATCATCCCGCCGCTGGCGGTGGACGGCCCGCTGATCTCGATCCGCAAGTTCTCGAAGATCCCGATCGATACGAGCAAGCTCGTCGAGTACGGCAGCATCACCGCCGAGATGGTGCTGGTGCTGAAGGCGGTCGTCGCGGCGCGGCGCAACGTGTTGATCTCCGGCGGCACCGGCTCGGGCAAGACCACGCTGCTCAACGCCCTGTCGTCGTACATCGACCCCTACGAGCGGATCGTCACCATCGAGGACTCCGCCGAACTGCAGCTGCAGCAGCCGCACGTCGGTCGCCTCGAAACCCGGCCCGCCAACATCGAGGGGAAGGGCGAGATCAGCCAGCGCGAGCTGGTGAAGAACTCGCTGCGTATGCGCCCCGACCGGATCATCGTCGGCGAAGTCCGTTCCGGCGAAGCCTTCGACATGCTGCAGGCCATGAACACCGGCCACGACGGCTCGATGACCACGGTCCACGCCAATACGCCGCGCGACGCGCTCTCACGCATCGAGCAGATGATCGGCATGGCCGGCCTGGACATCCCGGCCCGTTCGATCCGCGGCCAGATCGCCTCGGCCATACATGTGGTCATCCAGGCCGAGCGCAGCGAGGACGGCCGCCGGCGGGTGGTCTCGATCTCCGAGATCGTCGGGATGGAGGAGGACGTGATCTCCATGCAGGAGATCTTCCGCTTCCGCCGTCGCGGACGCGGTCCGAACGGCGAGGTGCTTGGCGACTTCGAATCTACCGGGGTGCGCCCGCGCTTCATCGAACTCCTGGCGTCGCGCGGTCTTGAGCTGCCGCTCGAGATCTTCGCGCCGGGCCGCAGGTCAGCCTGAGCCATGAACCAGTTCATCCTGCCCATCGCTCTGGTCCTGGCCTTCCTGGCGGCGGCGACGCTGTTGCAGGGCGTGGCCAGCGCCGTGCTGAGCTCGCGCGAGCGGACCCAGCGGATCAATCGGCGCCTGACCATGCTGGAGTCCGGTATGGACCAGAAGGAGGTCTATGAGTCACTGGTCCGCCGGCCTGCGACCTCGACCTTCCAGTCGCCGCTGCTGATCCAGATCGTCGAGGCGGTGTCGCGGCGTTTGCAGCAGGCCAACATTCAGACCGCTCCGCTGACGCTCGCGGGCTACGGGCTCGGCGCCGCGCTGGCGATCGGGTTGCTGGCCATCCTCGTGCGTCGCTCGATGGGCGTCACGGTCGGGTTCGACGACGCGGTGCTCAGCTTCATCGGCGCCATCGGCCTGTGCGCCATGGGCCTCTCGGTTTGGGTCAATTTCCGCTACGCCAAGCGCCTGAAGCTCATCGAGACGCAGCTGCCGCTGGCGCTGGACATCATCATCCGCGGCCTGCGCGCCGGCCACCCTGTGATCACCGCCGTGCAGCTGGTGGTCGAAGAGATGGGGGACCCGATCGGCACAGAGTTTGGCCTGATCGTCGATGAGACCACCTACGGCTTCGAATTCCGCGAAGCGCTCGCCAACTTCGCTCGCCGCACGGGATCTGAGGACGCGCACTTCTTCGCCGTCAGCATGGCCATCCAGTCGAGCACGGGCGGCAATCTCGCAGAGATCCTCGGCAACCTGGCCTCCGTGGTTCGCAGCCGCGCGTCGCTGGCCAAGCGCATCCGGTCGCTGGGCAGTGAGGGTCGGATGTCGGCGGTTCTGCTGAGTATCCTGCCGGTGTTCCTGGTCTCGTTTATGTTCGTGACCCAGCCGCAGTTCTATACGGAGAAATTTTCGGATCCGATGTTCTTCCCAATCGTGGGAGGAGTGCTCGTTCTTTACCTGATCGGGCAGTACATCATGCACCGAATTGTGAACTTCAAGTACTAGGGCGTGACAGGAGACCGGTTGCGGCGCCGGTTACGCTCTAAATATTGAAACCGAGCCCGTTTATCCCGTCAGACGACTCCGTCTCAATGGGACAGGCTCAAGGGGGGTGGTGATGCCTGGCGTCGTCGAAGTGGCTGTACTTGGCCTAATCTTTATCGTCGTCGTGCTCGGCGTGCTGGCCCTGATCCAGCGCGGCGAGGCCTATTTCCGCGTCCATCGCCGCCTGCAGAACGATGCGGACGCTCCTGGGCCCAGCGGCAGGACCTCTCAAGTCATCAAGCGGCAGACGGTCGGCAACCCCATTCTCAACTGGGTGCAATCGGCGACGTCGCTGAAGGACAGCGCCGACCGCGACCGCATCGCCAAGCTGCTGTTCCAGGCCGGCTTCGAACATCCGGCAGCGCCGGTCTGGTTCGTGATCGCCCGCTTCGCCCTCGCCATCGGCCTGCCGATGCTGTTCCTGCTCAGCCAGTCGTCGGCCCCCAAGCCGCTGACCTCCACGACTCTGGCCGCCCTGACCCTGGCCGCCTGCGCCGCCGGTTTCCTGGCCCCGCGCGCCTTCATCGACAACCGCGCGGACTCGCGCCGCAAGCAGCTGGAGCGCGAGTTCCCGGATGCTCTGGACCTGATGGTGGTCTGCGTCGAGGCGGGGCTCGGCCTGGAGGCCGCCTTTGTCCGCGTCTCTGACGAGGTGCACGAATCCCACCCGCGCGTGTCCAACGAACTGGCCCTGATCTCGCAGGAGATGCGCGCCGGTCGGACGCGCGCTGAAGCGCTGAGGGGCTTCGCCACCCGCACCGACGTGCCTTCAGTACGCTCGTTCGCCGCCCTGCTGATCCAGACCGACAAGCTGGGCACCAGCATCGGCCAGACGCTTCGGACCTACTCGCAGGAGATGCGCGAGGACCGCTTCATGAAGGCGGAAGAGAAAGCCATGCGCATTCCGGTGCTCATGACCATTCCCCTGGTGGCTTGCATCCTGCCGGTGATCATCACCTCGCTGCTGCTGCCGGGCATCATCGACATGATCCGCGTCGGCCTGCCGGCCTTGCGTGGACCGGGGTGACCACAATGCGCAAGATCCTCCTGCTGATCCCACTGCTGATGCCGCTGGCCGGATGCGCCACCGTCGGCGGCCACCTGGCCAAATTGCTTCATATCGAGCGGCCGGCTCCGCTTGAGGTGCGGCCGGTGCTGGCCAAGGCCTCGGAGGTCGCCGCGCCGTCGCCCGTCGATCGCCTCTATCGTCAGGCGCGCCTGAAGGTCGAGCAGCGGGCCTATGCCGACGCCCTGGACCTGCTGCAGTTGGCGCGCGCCAAGGCGCCCGACGACGTGCGCGTGCTCAATGCGATGGGCGTGGTCTACGACAAGATCGGGCGCCTCGACCTCAGCACCCGCTACTACCAGATGGCCTTGGCCAGCGACCCCGGCTCTCGGGTGGTGCTGGCCAACATGCGCTACTCGACCGCGCTCTCCGAGCAATTGGCGGTGGTGCGGACCGGCCGCATCCTGCCGGTCGCGCCGCAGGCCGCCGCGCCCGCCGCCCTGGCCGCGGCCCCTCCGCCCCTGCAGGCG